>JACRGQ010000026.1 GCA_016217735.1 Nitrospinota bacterium | reverse complement strand
CTTGACCACATCATCATCGGCAAAAAAGGCTATTTCAGTTTTTGCGACAAGCTGCTGCTGTGAGCTGCGTGTGTCATTCTGAGGAGCGGAGCGACGAAGAATCTCTTTCCGGAAAAAGATTTTGAACCACGAATAACACGAATAGCACGAAATGGGAAAATGGAAGACAGGGAAAGAATTTTGTTTTAATTATTCGTGTCCTTCGTGGTTAATTCCGGAAAGGGATTCTTCGCCAGGCTCAGAATGACAGGGGCCGTATATAATGCGGGGGCGTTACGACATTTAAAGGAGAACAGGGTGCTGGAAGCGGAACTCTATCGGCGGTTGAAAGAACTCAAGCCCGTCACCGTGGTGGTGGTGGGGGACGTGATATTGGACGAATACCTCAGTGGGGATTTTTCGCGTATTTCCCCCGAAGCCCCCGTCGGCGTGTTGGACTGCACACATGACGACCTGAAGCTGGGGGGCGCGGCAAATGTGGCGGCGAACTTCCGCAAGATGAACTGCCAAGTGGAACTGGTGGGCGTCACCGGCGCTGATCCGGACGCGCAGCGCCTCAAACGGCTGCTGAAACAAAAGGGCATTTCCTCGCGCGGCCTCGTCGCCTCCGCCGACAGACCGACCATCAAAAAAAGCCGCGTGATGGCGCAGCACCAGCAGCTATTGCGCATCGACCGCGAGAAGCGCCACCCCATTTCAAAAGAGATGGAAGCGCGGTTCTTCGCCCACTTCAAAAAAATCGCCGCGAAGGCGCACGGCATCGTTATTTCGGATTACAACAAAGGGCTGCTTACAAACGCCCTGCTGGCCGACATCATCGGTTGGGCGCGTAAAAACGGCAAGCCGGCGGTGGTCGACCCGAAAGGGGACAGCTTCGCCAAATACCGGGGGGCCAGCTTCATCACCCCGAACCGGCACGAGCTGGAAAAAGCGGCGCGGACGCACTGCCCCGATAAAGCGGGCATCGAAAGGGCGGCCCGCGCGCTTATCAGGGAGCACCGCATCGGATCGGTGTTGGCCACGTTGAGCGCCGACGGCATGGCGTTGTTTGAAGGGAAAGCGGCGGGGAAGTTTTTTCCGACGGTGGCGAAGGAAGTGTTTGATGTAACCGGCGCGGGGGATACCGTCGTGGCGGTGTTCACCGCCGCGTGGCTGGGCGGCTTTTTACCCGAAGAGGCTGCACGGCTGGCCAACTACGCGGGCGGGCTGCAAGTGGCTCATTTGGGGGCCGAAGGGGTGGGGTTGGATGAAATCCGTCATGCGCTGGGAACCGAAGCGGGCTTGGGCGAAAGCAAAATCGTCGACGCCAAAACCGCCGCCGCGCTCGCCGAAAATCTCCGCAAGAAAAAACACAAGGTTGTTTTCACCAACGGCTGTTTCGATCTTCTTCACTACGGCCACATCCAGTATTTGCAAAAAGCGCGCGCGCTGGGGGACCGCCTGTTCCTCGGCCTCAACTCCGACGCGTCGGTGCGCAGGCTGAAAGGCCCCTCCCGCCCGGTGGTGAACGAGCACGACCGCGCCCACATCATGGCCGCGCTGGATTGCATCGACCAGGTGATCGTTTTCGGCGAAGAAACCCCGCTCAAGCTCATCAAGGCGGTGAAGCCGGACATTCTGGTGAAAGGGGGCGACTACACCATCGAAGGGATAGTGGGCCACAAGGAAGTGCAAAGCTGGGGGGGGGGGGTGAAGACCATCAAGTACATCGAAGGCTCTTCTTCCACCGGCATCATCAAAAAGATCGTCCGCTCCCACAAGTAGAACCGGCCGGCCCCGGTGTGATGGAAATGTTTCCCAAGCTCTCCTTTTTCCCGTGCAGGTACATGCTCTCAGCATGTACCCACCGGGGGATGTTAATGTTTGGCGGGACTCTTGCCGTCTTCGTACACCAGCGTTAGCTCGGCAAGGTTGTCGGGGTTGATTTCACCGGCGGCCACCAATCGATTGAATTTTTTCACCAAGGTATTTCTTAAAAGCCGGACTTTTTCCAGATACTTGTCGTTATCGCAGATTCTCATCATTCCACAGTTATATGCTTTAATTGCCAAGTCCAGGGCCCGCTTATCCGGTTCCCCGTCTTCTTTGAACTTTTTATACAAGTCATGCAAATGGTAGGCGGCCACCCCGATATTAAATTCTTCATCGGACATCAACGCCGTTATCAATTGTTCATTGTATTTGAGAACGCCGTATTTTGGGTGCGTTCTAAATCGGCGGTGTTTGGCCAGGACTTCCCTTGCGGTGCTCAGTTTTATCTGGCCCACGCCGTATGCGCGCTCTCCCATTTTTTGGTCTGTATCCCCGATGTTGTACCGGCCCGCCGCCGTTTCGGTGAACGCTAATGATTGCATGGTACGCTCAAAACCAAAACGCTTTCCTTCTTTGAAAGCCAGCAGCAATATTCGCTGCTGCTCCACCGTTAAAGTTATCTCCGTTGTGTGTGCAATATTGGAAACCAAAATTATCGTGAGCGCGGCTATCTTGAAAATTTGCGATATCATCGTTTTACGTTTTTAATTTGGTCACGCTGAAAAAAGACGGGGTGCGCCGCCGCCGGAACCTACATCACCAACTTTTTCATTTCATTGCCGATAAGCTTGGCGATGTTTTCGGCGACCTGTTCGGCGGTATCCTTCGCCAGCATGGGCGCGTTGCCGCCCAAATAGGGCCGTTGGCCTATCAAATTTCTTATCCTTGATTTCCATAGTTTTTATTTTCTGCCTTGTCTTGCAATATAACCCCGTACTCCACTGGTGGCAAGTAATGGATGTGTGCAGGTTTCACCCCCGATGTGTGCGTTCCGGGCAAGGACAGTTGGCGGAATTGGAAGAAATGGAGTGGTTAGCGCGCTTTGGAGTATCTGGAGGATTTGACGCAACCGGTGTTTTTGGGTGTTTTTGGAAGAAATGGAAGAAGAAAAGCGCGAAAACCGCCAAGGCCGGTTATTTCGTAACGATAAGATGCAAATTGACGGCGTAAAGGAGGGGGGGGGATCAAACAACCACCCTCAAGAAGCGGCCGGGTTTTTTCCCTACCGCTTTTTCGCGAGCGTTTCCAACTGGGCAAGTTTTTTGCTGTCGCCGATCACCACCAGAATGTCGCCGGACTTCACCACCGTGTTCATCGAGGGGTTGAATTTCATTTCGGCGGCCCCTTGCGTTTTGATGGCGGCGACGATCACCCCCAGCTTTGTGTTGACGGCGCTTTCCATGATGCTTTTTCCGTCGAGTGAAGAACCTTCCCCCACCAGCACTTCTTCTATCTGGAATTCCTGATTGCCGATGCGGGTGGCGAATTCGAGGAAGTTCACCACGGCCGGCTTCACGATCATGTTCGCCATCCAGACGCCGCCGTATTGGTAGGGGGAGACCACCCGGTCGGCCCCGGCGCGCAGCAATTTCTGCTCGGCCCCTTCCTCGCCGGCGCGGGCCACGATCCTGATGTTCGGATTCATGCCGCGTGCGGAAAGCACGAGGTAGAGGTTGTGCGCGTCGGTGCTCAGAACCGATATGATCCCCACGGCGCGGTCGATGCCGGCGAGCTTAAGTATCTCGTCCTGCGTGGCGTCCCCCATGATGACGGGGACTGCGCCATCGGCGTCCGAATCCATCGGCGATTGCTCTATGATGACGTGCGGCAACTTTTTCGCCAGCAGTTCGTTGGAGACCACGCGGCCCATCCGGCCGTAGCCGCAGATGATGATATGGCCGCTCATCTTATCCAGCCTGTTTTCCAATTTTCTCCTCCCGAAAGTTTTTTGCCACTCCCCTTCAAAAATCACCCGGACGGCGTTGTTCACGACATACGCCATCGTTCCGACGCCGAGGAAGATCAGGATGATGGTGAAATCGCGCCCGTCGTTCGACAGCGGATGCGTTTCCCCGTAGCCGATGGTGGCCAGCGTGATCACCGTCATGAAGAGCGAGTCGCGGAAATTCCATCCCTCAATCGCCATGTAGCCGGCCACGCCGGCTCCCATCGCGGTTAATACCAGCAGCAGCGAGAATGCCATCCGCCGTTCCCACCCGCTCCAGCGGCGGGGTTTCGCGCCTTTTCCCCGCCACTTCATTACTTTATTCAGCATCGCGTAAATTTACCATTCCAGGCGGAGCAAGCGCCACCACGAAGATGGGGAAAAGCCCGGTCATCCGCCGCCGAACAGGCCCGCAAGGCGGTACCAAAGCGCTTTTTGCAGTTCCAGATATATCATTTTCGCGCTGTCGTGGTCTTTCCACCAGCCGTGGATATGCACGAGGCTGTCATCGGCGGGGTGGACGATGACAGCCATGCCGCTCTCCGCCGCAAGCCGGTCGTAGACCCTTCCCGCGCGGGCGGTGTGATAGTGCGATGTGACGAGGATGAATGACTTTGCCCCGCGGCTTTTCAGCGTGCGGATGTTCTCGCGCGCTTCTCCCTCCGAACTGTATGGCATGATCTCCCGCGTGGAATAGGCCACATGCTCTGATCCAATACCGGATTCTTTCAACTGCCCTAACAGCAGGTCGGCGTAATTGTATTTCCAGTATATCTGCCCGCCCCAAAAAACAATGTACGCCCCCAAGCCTTCTTTGTACAGACGGATACCCTCCGCCATCCGGTCGCCATTACGGTCACCGGTCAGTACCACGATGGCATCGGCTCTGCGCAGGGCATCGTTGCGCACAAGCGAGCCGGCGAGGGCGTTTAACAGGGGCGTGTGGAACAGCGCCGCAAGAAGAACAACGGCGGCGGTGATCGCCGCCGCGATCTTCAGGAGTTTTTTGATGTAGATCATAGCCGTCCAAAATCCTTCCATGCGCCGATTACCAGCCCCACGATGGGGGAAGAGTTTTCCCGGAGGTCGATGGTTCGCACTTTTTCGGCCGGGTTAAGCGGCAGGAGGAACATTGTATGCCCTTCCTGTTGCACCATTTTTGCCGTGATGCCGTCATCGGTCCAGACGGCATAAATCTTTTTTTCCTGGGGGCGGCTTTTGTCGATACCGCGGTCGATCACCACAATGTCGCCGCTGGCGAGGTACGGGTACATCGAATCTCCCAAGATGCGGCAGGCGACGAGATCCTTCTTCGAGCCGGCCGCCTTCTTGACGGGGCGCATATGCAGCACCACCCACTCCACAATCTCTTCCATCGGGATGATCGGCTCTCCGGCCGCGATTTTTCCTTCGATGAGCGGTATCGAGAGGTATTCGTCTTCCGAAAGCCGGTTTGGCGGAAGCGGCGGCGATGTTTCCCGCCGTTCTTCGCCGGTGAGGAGCCACTCCATTTTTTTCCCGGCAAGCGCGGCGATTGCCAGAAGGATTTCGGGGGAGGGGATCATCCCTTCTTCGTACCGCTTTACGGTTGTGTGGGCCACCCCCAGTTTTTTACCGAATTCAGAAAGTGTTTTTGTGCCCCTTATCTCCCTGATTCTTTGAGCTATAGCATTCTTGTTAAGTGATGTGCATATCCGTTCAGGCAGACCGTCCACTTTTTTCTCCGGCTGTGTGCTCATGCGCACATTATAATCAGAAGCGCCAGAAACAATCAACCGCCGCCCACCGCCAATAATAAATGCCACTTTTTCAGGATCGGGGATAAAATTTGGAAAGCCGAATTGATGAGGAGTTGTTTTTCGCGCATGTGTCCGGAAGGGTGCGTCCGTAATATTTGCTAAAGTAATAGGCCCTGCAATGCCGATATTTTAGGCGGTAAGTTAACTATTTCAAAGATGATGAAATAGTTATTTTTTTAGTTGCCAATTTACGTCTAATTTGTTATAATTTGGCAAAACTTGGGGGTAAATCAGGTTAAATGAAAAAAAATTACGCTCTATTAAATGTAAATGAAGGGGCCGACCTCAGCGAAATCAAAAAGGCATACCGCCGCTCAGTCCATCTCTATCATCCCGATGCCAATGGCGGCATAGGCGATCCTGAAAAATTCAAAGAGGTTGTAAAAGCGTACAATCACATTTTAAAGCACTATAAGTCATTAGGTATCAAGCCTGTACCGCAGAAAAAGAAAGCTTCCGCCTTAATATACGAAAAACTGGGCAGCATTTTTGGCAATAGCCGGAAAGAGGCGGCTGGCTATGCCCGCAATACTGACCGGAAACAGCGCCGCACCATGCGGAAGGATGAATTCGCCACACTTGATCCGTTATTGTTGAAACTCTCCTTCGATGAGTTGAAGCTCCGTTTTGAAGAATCGCAAAACGAGTTTGTGGTGAGGGAGGCCGCCAGGGCGCTTACCCACTGTTTTGGGGCCGGCGCTTTTCCTTTGCTTCGCGGCCATCTCCCGTGTGCCGCGGTTGCGGTGGCGGAAGAGATTCTTTATTGTCTGGGACTCATCGGCGACCAGGAATCGATCCTCATTTTGGAAAAATATGTGCGGCATGGCGAGGTGAAGATTGCCTGCGCCGCCGTGCGTTCCCTGCGGAATATCAATCAGGGGCTTGCCCGTACTCTGCTCGACAAGATGGCGCGCGAAGGCCGCTCGATGAAGCTTTCCATGCGCCACTTTTTCAACTTTTTCGACGGTTCCAGGATACGCAAATTGCTGCGGAGCGGCGCCATCAACCGCTTTGAAATGGACATCGCCCGGTTCCTGCAAATCCACACGCGGCAGCCGATGCCGGTGATTCTGCGGGAGCTCGGTTTCGTCATTGCCGAGTGACCGGTTTGCCGTTCGAAGCCCATTTTGGCGCCCGGTCTTTTGCATCCCATTTTCCTTATTCGCGCCTTGACACGGCTTCGCCCACCCCGCATAATGTGCTTCTTTAATTTAACGTGAAAAAAGTAACTGAATGCGCGGTTTGCGCTTGGCGCGCCGAGTGCAAAATAAAATTTTCGTATGAGTCTTCGGGCTTGTACTGCAAGGAGTTTACGCGCGACCTCGCGTTTGGGCCGGCCGAAGAAGACGTTCCCGATAAGGACGTTGCCAAAAAGGACGAGACCGGAAAACGGGAGAAGCCGAAAAAAGAGTGATCCGGCGGTGTAGCTCAGCTGGTTAGAGCATGCGACTCATATTCGCAGTGTCCGGGGTTCGATTCCCTGCACCGCCACCATAAATAAAAAAAAGCCCTTCCGTTAAGGAAGGGCTTTTTTTATTTACGAGTGATGGACGACGGGGAGTCGAAGCGAGCGAGCGGCGCGACCGATAAGGGAGCGCATCATGGACAGGGATGTCCATGATAGCGGGCGAGGGGAGCCTACGCGGGAGAAAACGTGATGTTTTCGACGAAGGAGGCGATTCCCTGCACCGCCACCATTTTTCCAATAATTCATCCACGGAAAGGCTATGCAAAAGCCTGGAATCGCGCAAATCCCGCGCGGTTTTTACCGGCGGAACTCCTCGTCTTCCGCGGTGGGGTGATGGATGTTTTCAGCCGCTGCGGCGCCGGATGTCCCCTTTATGATGTAGGGCGGGCGCCGGTAGACGTTGCGGATAAGGCTGGATACCCGCTCGTTGATAAGCATCAGCACCGCGCTGAAAAGCGCCATCATCAGGAAGAGGAACGGAACCGTCAGCAGCCAAAGCGCCTCCAGGCCCCGGTCAAGCATGCCCGCGACCGCGGCCGCCATGCTTACGAGGAACAGCAGGGATGAAACGGCGCCCGCGCCGACCAGCAGCATGGTGGCCACCGGTTTGTTCGACATCAGGATCATAAGGTCCATCGCGAGCTGTAGCAGGCGCAGGAAGTTGTAGTGCGAGCGGCCGGAAAGCCGCGGGCGTTCGACGATCTGTATCTCCGAGTACTTCACCCGGCGCGACGCGATGTAGGTGGTGATGTGCTTGAGGTATTCCGGGCTGTCGCGCAGTTCGTCCACAAATCCGCGGCGGAACGCGGTGAGCGCGCAGCCGTAATCGTGCAGCGGACGTTGCAGGAAGCTGTTCCGGATGAGGTTGAAGAGCCGCGATGGAAGCTGGCGCAGGAAAAGATCGTTTTCGCGGTTCACCCGCCAGCCGAAAACGGCGGCATCGCCTTCCTTTTCGATCTTCTCGACGAACTGGGGGATGTATTTCGGGTCGTTCTGAAGGTCGGCGTCAAGGGTGACGATGATCTCCCCGCCCGCCGCCTGGTACCCCGCGGCAAAAGCCGCCTGTTGGCCGAAGTTGTAGCTGAACTGCACCAGCCGCAGGCGCGGGTTGCCGCGCATCCGTTCACGGATGATCGATTCGCTCCGGTCGGCGCTGCCGTCATCGACAAAGACCACCTCGTAATCAAGCGGGGCCAGCGCCTGCTCCACCTCATCCAGAAGGCGGGGGAGATTCCCCTCCTCGTTATAGACCGGCACCACCACGCTTATTTTCGGCATGCGTCATTTTCCCAGTTTTTCACCCGTTTGGCACGGGAAAAAATGGGCGTGGTTGTAGCGGACGCAGATCGGGCGGAGTAAAGGTCTCCGTTGGTTCAGAATTCCCTGCGGATTCCGATGCTGATCCATCTCCGTGTGTAATACGCGCCTTGCATATGGGAACCGGCTTCCCAACTCATGCCCCATTGTTCGGAAAGCCAGTGCCTGCCGGCGATGAGGTATTCGGTGATGTCCGAAACAAGGGTGCCGGCCGTGCCCGCGCTTTCAAGTTCCCTGCCGATGCTGTAGCCGGCGCCGGCGAAACTTTTGCCGCCGTAATAGTAGCTCAGCTTCAGCGAGTGGGACGATGCATCGCCGACGGTATCCACGCTGACCTGGCGCAAGGTGTACGATCCGTACCACGGGCCGAGATACCGTTCTATCCGCGCGATGCCCATCCAAAATTGCGTCATGGAATATTCCGTCCGCCGCACCCCGATGCCGCCTCCCCAGCCGCCGTCGAAGAGGCGGTTGAGCTCCAGCAGCGTGGACCAGCGCGGCAGGACGTTATAGGCGGGACTCATATTCCCTTCCACCAGCAGAAATGTGCGCTCCGCCACGGGCAGATAAGAGCCAAGCAGATATTCCTGGTCGGTCAGGCTGTAGCGCTCCACTTGGCGCGCGGTGCCATATACCACCACGCCCGAATCCAGCCGGTTTTCGGCCGTTACATATGTGTTAAGCCAGTCGGTATAGTAGCTCTTGTCCAATTGCTCCCGTCCATGGCCGGCCTCCAGTTGCAGCCCTTTAAGCGCGGACGGAATTCCCGCCGGGGTTTTGGGAAGGATGCCGTCATCGGCGCCCGCCACGCCGGCCGCGGCGGCCAGCGCCGTTATCAGGACGGCAAAGAAGCGGATCAAAGGAGTCATGGCCCCAATATTACCCCATAAGGGGAGGGGTAATAATAGGGCAATTCGGGAAAAGGGGGAAACAGGTTGGGCGGTAATATCGCGGGCGTTTTTCCGCGCGCGGCGGCGAGCTTTACATCAACGGATACATATGTTATCTATTGGCACATTGGGTAACCGATTGTCGGTTGTAAAAGGGAAACCCGGTTAAATGCCGGTACGGCCCCCGCCACTGTATGCGGCGCAGCTCCAGCACTAAGCCACTGTCCCGGTAATAGGGATGGGAAGGCGCTGATGAGTATGCCGCGAGTCAGGAGACCTGCCCAACAGGAACAATGCCACGGGGTGTAGGTGATGAATCACGTTATTCTTTCTTTTTTCATTCCGCCGATACGCATCCTCCGCGCGCGGCATTGTGTCCGTTGGATGAATAATCGTTCGGCCACCGCAACCGGGCAAAAAAAGGAGGGGTGATGCGGCAGTTTAGGCGTGGAGCGGTAGATGCCATTTACGAGGTGATCCGCAAGCGGCGCGATGTCCGCAGATTTGAAACAACCGACATTCCCGACGAACAGGTGCGCCGCCTGCTTGGCGCGGCCCACCACGCCCCGTCGGTGGGTTTCATGCAGCCGTGGAATTTTATCATCATTCGCGATCCCGACATAAAGAGGAAGGTGAAGGAATCATTTCTGCGTGAAAACGCCGCCGCCGAGGAGAACTACGACGGGGTGCGCCGGGAAACGTACCGCACCCTCAAGCTGGAAGGAATCATGGAATCACCGGTCGGCATCTGCGTTACCTGCGACCACACGCGCGGCGGCACCCATGTGCTGGGGCGCAACAGCATCCCCGAAACCGACATCTACAGCGTCTGCTGCGCCGTGCAAAACCTCTGGCTTGCGGCCCGCGCGGAGGGATTGGGCGTCGGGTGGGTAAGCATTCTCCGCCTTGAAACGTTGCGGGAGGCGTTGGGCATCCCGGCGCACGTTACGCCCATTGCGTATCTTTGCGTAGGCATCCCGAAAGAATTTTTTCCGCAACCGGAGCTGGAAACGGCTGGGTGGGCGGAACGCATCCCCCTTGACGATCTGGTGTTTTTCGATGCCTGGGGCACGCGCAAGATCGACGGGCCGCCGAAGGATATGACGCGATGACCGGCGCGTGTCCCGCCATCGTTGTGGCTGGCGCGGCCAGCGGCGTGGGTAAGACTTCGGTAACGCTTGGTCTTGCCGCCGCTTTGGCCCGGCGCGGTATGCGCGTCCGGACGTTTAAGGTGGGGCCGGATTTTCTCGACCCCGGTTATCTGGCCCTGGCTTCGGGGCGCACCAGCTACAACCTCGACACTTGGATGTGCGGCGCGGACTATGCCAAAGGCCTCTATGCGCGCAAGACGGCGGACGCCGATATTGCCGTGGTGGAAGGGGTGATGGGGATGTACGACGGAGCGGACGCGGCGCATTCGCTCGGCAGCACGGCGGATGTTGCCGCGCTGCTCGGCGCGCCGGTGTTGCTGGTGGTGAACGCGCGCGGCGCGGCGCGCAGTTTGGCCGCCGTGGTGAAAGGGTTTTGCGAATTCGAGCGCGGCGCGCTCATCGCGGGTGTGGCGGCGAATTTTTGCGGCGGCGAACGCCACGCAGGCATCCTGCGCGATGCGCTGGCAAGCGTCAACCTGCCGCCGCTCATGGCGGCGATTCCGAAAGGGGCGCTGCCGGAGCTTACCTCGCGCCATTTGGGGTTGGTGAGCGCCGATGCCCGCACGCTCACCGCGCAAACCATACAGCAGCTTGCCGATGCGATGGAAGCTCACGCCGATATTGACGCGCTCATCGTCGCCGCCGCATCAACGGTCATGCGCAAAGCGGAAACGGCGCCCGCGCCAGCCACCCCAAAAGCGCGCATCGGGTTGGCGATGGATGAGGCATTTCATTTTTATTATCACGATTCGCTTGAAGCGCTCGAACGCGCGGGTGCGGAGTTGGTCAGGTTCTCGCCGGTGCGGGATGCCGCGTTGCCGGAAGGGTTGGACGGACTCTACCTCGGCGGCGGCTACCCGGAGGAACACGCGCCGGCGATCTCCCAAAATGCCGGGATGATCCGCTCCATCGTTGAATTCGCCGGTGTGGGACGTCCGGTCTACGCCGAATGCGGCGGCCTCATCTATCTTTCGCGTGGCGTTGAAGCGGTGGATGGCGCGCGCTATCCTTTTGCGGGCATCCTGCCGGTGTGGGCGCGGATGCGGAACAGTTATAAATCGCTGGGGTATGCCGAGGCGGTTTTTACCCGCGATACGCTGCTGGGAAAAACCGGGGAATCGGTCAAAGGACATATGTTTCATTATTCCGAGTTGGTGGATGATCCGCTTGGCTGCGAAGGGTGGAGCGCGGCGTATACGGTGCGGCGCAAGGGCGTTGAAACGCCGGAGGGGTTGAGCGTGAAAAATGTGCTTGCCACGTATTTGCACGCCCACCTCGCTTCGCATCCCCGCGCCGCTGAAAGTTTTGTGAACCGGTGCCGCGCGGCGGCGCATGTATAAGTATAAGAGAGGTGGACAATGGAAGTTAAGCAACAACGCCCGCTGGTGCGGGCACTGTACGAAAACCCGATAAAGCCGGAGGAGATAGAGCAGCTTTCCTTCAAGTGCATCGAAGAGGAAGCGGGCAGCCACGGCCTGAAGCCGGAAGAGTGGATCGTGTTGCGGCGGATGATCCACACCACCGCCAGCTTCGATCTGCGGGCCGACATTCGCTTTTCGCCGGACGCCATCAGTTCGGCGGTTGCGGCGCTCAAGCGCGGCGCGGACATCTACGTCGATTCCAACATGATACGCGGCGGCATTTCGCTGGAGCGGCTGCGGAAGGTTTTTCCGGGGTACGGCCCGGAGAACATTCATTGCCATGTGGCGGACAAGGATGTTGCCGAAGAGTGCAAAAAGGCGGGGCTTCCCCGGTCGCTCTTCGCCGTGCGCAAGGCAAAGAAGGCATTGGAGGGTGGTATTGCCCTGTTCGGCAACGCGCCGGTGGCGTTGCTGGAGCTCAACCGGATGATTATGGAAGAGGGGGTGCGCCCGGCGGCGGTGATCGCCATGCCGGTCGGTTTCGTGCACGTGGTCGAAAGCAAGGAAGAGCTGATGTCGCTCGGCGTTCCGTACATCGCGCTGGCGGGGCGGCGCGGCGGCAGCCCCTTGGCCGTGAGTGTGATTCATTCGCTCAGCATCATCGCGTTGGATCAAAAGGAATAACAGGATGAACGGTAGCAACAGTGAAGCGGTGATCCTGATGGGCCATGGCAGCCGTGTGCCGGAAGCCGGGCAGGGGATGGAGGCGGTGGCGCGGATTCTGAAAGAGACGGGGTTTTGCGGCATCGTCGAAGTCTGCTACATGGAGCGGCAAGGCCCCCGGTTTGACGAGGCCTTGGCGAAGTGCGTGGCCGGTGGCGCGAAGCGGGTGGTGCTCATCCCGTATTTTCTGCACAGGGGACTGCATACCCGCGTTGACATTCCAAACATGATGCGGCACGAAGCGGAAAAATATCCCGACATCACATTGGTGTTCGGAAAGAATCTTGGTTATGACGACCTGCTGCTGCAACTGGTGAAAAAAAGGATCGGCGAATCGCGCCAGCTTCCCGATGTGCGGAAGATCGAGCCGCAGGAGCGCGAAAAGTATCCGCTGCCGCCCGAAGCTCCTGTGTTTGTGACCATGAGCCAGAATGAGGCGGCGGAGTATAAAGAAAAACACGGCGATCACGACCATCACCACGATCACTGATGAGGGAAATGCCGATGAAAGGAATTACGATGAAAGCGGTCATTTCCCTTTTTACCTTTGTGTTGGCCTGTGCGGCCTTCCCGCCGCCCGCCCACGCCATGCACATTGCCGACGGCATTTTACCGATGCAATGGGCGGCCCTCTGGTATCTGCTTGCGATACCGGCGGTGGCGATGGGGCTGCGGACCTACCGGCGCGAAAGTGAGCGCTCCCCCCGCTTCCGCCCGTTGGCGGGCTTGGTGGGGGCGGCCGTATTTGTCATTTCCTGCATGCCGATCCCGGTTCCTTTTACGGGAACGTGCTCGCATCCCACCGGCACGGGTCTCGCCGCCATTCTGCTGGGACCGTGGCTCACCGCCGCAATCAGCAGCATCGCACTGCTGCTTCAGGCGCTCTTTCTCGCGCATGGCGGTCTCACCACGCTTGGGGGAAACATCGTCAGCATGGGAATTGCGGGGGCGTTTTCGGGGTATGCGGTATTCCGCGCCGCGCGGTGGGCCGGCCTTTCGCTCTTCGCATCGGCATTCCTCGCCGGGGTGATTTCCGATTGGGCAACGTATGCCACAACGTCGGCCGAGTTGGCCCTCGCGTTGCACGGCGATGGTTCGGTGTCCTCGCTGTTTCTCGCCATTCTGACGGCGTTCGTTCCCACGCAGTTGCCGCTGGGAATCATGGAAGGGTTTGTAACCGCCTATGCGCTTCGGTTTCTCTCGGAGCGGTGGGTCGATTTCCCGTTCGCCCGCGATGCGCGAAAAGAACGGTCAAAGGCCGTACCGATTGTCCTCGCTGTATTCCTGGCCCTTGCCGCGCTCTCCACCGCCGCATCGGCGGGGGGGTACGTGGGGGTGGATGAAGCGGTGGTTGAAAAAGTCGCCGCTGAAAATGGAAGGAAAGCCTCGCCGCCGTTGGTGGATGTTGAAGGCGATATGGGGCTGTTCCTGTTCCTTATCGCGGGCGCGGCGGGCGGGTTTGCCTGCGGTTATTTCTACCGCTCGCTTTCAATCAAAAAAGAAGAAAAGGCGTTGACGGATGTTTGAGCTGTTTTCCGATATTTACGCGGATCGCAATAACAGGTTCACCCGCATGGATGCGCGCGCAAAGCTGTTTGCCGCCGCCGTTACGCTGGCCGCCGTCATCGCCGCGCCGGGGCCGGTGTTGCCGATAATGATATTGGCGTTGAGTGTCGCCGCGTTATTATCCGCGGGCGTGGGGGGCAGGATGATTGCGGGGCGGATACTTTCTCCGCTGATGATGGCGGGCGTGTTGCTGGTGGTGAATACGTTGCTTTCAGGGCACACTCCCTTTATCAGCATTCCCGTTGGTAAATGGCATTTGGATTTTATGAAGGAAGGACTGCATCAGGGGATGTTTCTTGCTTCACGGGTGATGGGGGCTACCGGTGTGCTGCTTTTTCTCGGCTTCACCACCCCCGCGCACCGCATCTTCGCGGCGCTCCGGTGGTTCGGTGCGCCGGAAAGCTGGGTGGAACTGGCCATCTCCATCTACCGGCATACGTTCACGCTGATAGATACGGCGTCCGACATGTACTATGCGCAGCGTGTCCGCTTGGGGTACATCGGCGCACGGCGCTCACTCGAATCATCCGGGGTGCTTGTGGGGAGCGTGCTGCTCCGCTCGCTGGAGCAGGCGGCCCGCACGCATGAAGCGATGGTGGCGCGAGGCTATACCGGCACCTTGGTGATGGGGCCGCTCCCCCGGTTGGTGAAGGCCGATGCGGCCGCCGCCATTGTGTGGGCCGTATGCATTTTGTCCGCGCTTGGCGCTGTTTGGAGCATGGGGATATAGCGATGGGATTGGTTGATCTGCGCGATGTATCGTTCCGCTATCCGGAAGGAAGCCTCGCGCTGGATGGCGTTGATATGGAGGTGCGCGCCGGTTCGTTCACCGCGCTGCTCGCCAGCAACGGTTCAGGCAAAACAACGCTGATAAAACTGATCGCCGGGTTGCTTACGCCCGTCAGCGGCGGCATCACGCTGGATGGCGAACCGCTTTCCACCCTTTCCCCAAAAAGACTGTATGGCGCCATCGGCGTTGTTTTTCAAAATCCGGACGACCAGCTTTTTGCCCCAACGGCGGCGGATGATGTGGCCTTCGGCCCGCGCAACATGGGGCTGGATGAAAAGACCGTGGGCGAACGGGTGAATGAATCGCTTGATGCGGTGGGGATGCTCCATGCGGCGGGCCGCTCGGTGCATCACCTGAGTTTCGGCGAAAAAAAGAAGGTCGCGCTGGCCGGCGTGCTGGCCATGCGGCCCCGCCTGCTTTTGTTGGATGAGCCGACGGCGAGTCTCGATCCGGCCGGCGAAGCGGATATGATGCGGCTGATCGGCAACCTCAACCGGCTGCACGGCGTGACGGTGGTGATGGCGACGCACTCCGTCGATCTCCTGCCGCTGTTTGCCGATGAGATATACATTTTCAAAAATGGCCGGGTGCTCCAGCGGGGAAGCGCGCGGGAAATACTTTCCGATCACGCCGTGATGCACGGCGCGGGGCTGCGCCTGCCGTACATATCATCCTTGCTGCACGAGATGAAGACGGGCGACGGCTTGCCGATTAACGGCCTGCCGCTCACCATCGGCGAGGCGCGCAAGCGGTTTTTGGAATTGATACCGGACGAAGTTTTTTCGAGGCCCGGCGGCGATGAACAAAACTGACAATCTGCGCGAAGGGTTTACCACCGGCGCGTGCGCGGCGGCGGCGGCAAAGGCCGCTACGATCTTGCTGTGCGATGAACCTTTGCCTGAAACCGTGGACATACCGTTGCGCAACGGCGGCAGGGCCGCATTTGCCGTCAATGGCGCGGGGGTACGCGCCGATACCGCTTTCGCCTCGGTGGTGAAAGACTCCGGCGACGACCCGGATATCACCAACGGCGCAACGGTCACCGCTGCCGTCTCGTGGATGACGGATGGCGACATCATCTTTGCGGCGGGCGAGGGGGTGGGGACGGTGACAAAAAAAGGATTGAGCATTCCCCCCGGTGAACCGGCCATCAATCCCGGCCCACGCACGATGATACGCGCCGCCGTGCGCGAGGTTACGGGCCGCCCGGTGCATGTGGAACTTTCCATCCCGGGCGGCGATCTGCTGGCGGCGCGGACGTTCAATCCGCGCCTCGGCATCGTCGGCGGCCTGAGCGTGCTCGGCACCACCGGCATCGTCCGCCCCTATAGCCACCCCGCGCTGCGCGAATCGCTCAAATGCACGCTTGATGTGGCGCTCGGCGGCGGCCTTCGGCGCATGGTGTTCACCGCCGGGAATATCGGCACCAACGTGGCGATGAAATCGCTCGGCATTATGAAGGACGCCGTCATCGAGGTAAGCAACGAGTGGGGCTTCATGCTCGATTGCCTCGAACGGCACGATATCGACGCGTTGCTGGTAGTGGGCCATCCCGGCAAGCTTGCCAAACTTCCAGCAGGCGAGTGGGATACCCATTCCTCCCGTTCCGCCAGCGCCATTCCCTATGTGCGCCAAACCGCGCGGGAGGTAATGGGGGCCGATCTGGAAAACGCAAATACCGTTGAAGAAATAATTGAAAATTATACCGGCGCGGCGCGGACGAAGCTTGCAAGCGCACTTGCGGAAAAAGTCGCGGCGGCTGTCGCGGAACGGACGAAGGGACGCTTTGCGGTTTCCGTTGCGTTGGTGAATATGAAGGGGGAGGTCACCGGCGCATACGGTGATTTGGGCGGATGGACGAAAAAAAACCTATAACGATAATCGGTTGTGGCCCCGGCTCGGCGGCCCACCTTACCGAAGAGGCGCGGCAGTGCGCGGCCGGGGCCGACATCATGATCGGCTCGCAACGGTTGCTCGATCTTTTCCCGCGTCACGGCGGTGAAAAAATCGTTGAAGGGGTCAACATCGAAAAGGTGATACGCGAGATAGCGGCGCGGCGCGGCAAAGGGAACATAGCGGTGCTGGTGAGCGGCGATCCGGGGATGTGCAGTTTGGCGCGTCCGGTCATCCGCCATTTCGGCATCGCGTCGTGCCGCGTGGTGCCGGGCATCAGCTCGGTGCAGCTTGCTTTCGCGCGGGTGGGGCTGGACTGGTATGGCGCGAAGATTGTCTCGGCCCACGCCGCCGACCCGTCGGCGGATTTCTCTCCGTACCTTAATGAAGATAAAATCGCGGTGCTGGGCGGGCGGACGGAATCGGCGGCATGGATGCGCCGCCTTGCCGCATCGCTTGGCGGCGGGCGTGTGTTGTATGTTTGTGAAAACCTCGGCCTTCCCGAAGAGAAGGTGGCGGCGGTGAACCCGGAGGAACTGGACGGCGGAGCGATTGGCTCACTGGCGGTTTTCCTCCTCGTGAGAAAGGAACTTTTGGAATGAAATCCGGCACGTTGTATGGCATTGGCGTGGGACCCGGCGACCCGGAACTGATAACGGTGAAAGGGGCGCGGCTGCTGCGCGAGGCAAAGCATGTGTTCGCCCCGAAGGCGCGGGTGAAAACCGACAGCCTCGCGCGTGATATCGCCGCCCGCTATATCGGGCCGGATACCGCCGTTCATGAACTGCTCTTTCCGATGGTCATCGACAAGGCGGAACTGGAACTGCGGTGGGACGAATCGGCGCAGGCCATCGCGGCGGTGTTGCGCACCGGCCAGGACGCCTGTTTCCTCACGCTGGGGGACGCGCTGCTCTATTCGACGTACATCTACCTCATCCGCGCCTTGAAAAAAGCGATGCCCGAAGCGGTCATCAGCACCGTGCCCGGCATCGCGGCGTACAGCCTCATCGCGGCGCTCACCAATATGCCGGTGGGCGAGGCGAAGGAGCCGGTCACCATCATCCCCGCCGCCGACGATCTTGACGCGGTGCGGCGCGCGGTGAAAGGGGAGGGGACGGTGGTTCTCATGAAAATTGGCAAGCGGATGCCGGGGATTTTGGACATACTGGAAGAAGAGGGAATTATCGATAACGGCGTGTTCGCCGCCTATGCCGGGCAGGAGGGGGAACGGTTGGAGACCGACCTCCGCCGTTTGCGCAACGAGGGGCCGGAGACCGGGTATCTTTCCACCATCATCGTGCATACCGGGAGGAAGAAATGAAAGTTCTGTTTGTCGGCGCGGGGCCGGGCGATCCGGAGCTGCTTACGATCAAGGCCAAGCGGTTACTCGAATCCTGCCGCTGCTGCATCTACGCCGGTTCGCTGGTCAGCGACCAAGTGGTGGCGCTGGCTCCCAAAAACGCCGAACTGCACAACTCCGCCGAGATGAGTTTGGGCGACATCACTGCTGTTTACAAAGACGCGCAATCGCGCGGCATGGATGTGATACGGTTGCACACCGGCGATCCCTCGCTGTTCGGCGCGATCATGGAGCAGATGAACGAGTTGGACGTGCTCGGCATCGAATACGAAGTGGTGCCGGGAGTCAGCTCGTTCCAGGCCGCCGCCGCCGCGCTGAAAATAGAATTGACGGTTCCAGAAAAATCGCAGGCGGTAATTTTGGCGCGCAACGGCGGCCACACGCCGGTGCCGGATGCGCAGGAACTGGGTCAACTGGGAAAGAGCGGCGCCACCATCTGCGTGTTCCTTTCGGTGCAGGCGATAGACGAAGTGGTGGAAAAGCTCACGCCGCATTACGGGGCGCAATGTCCCGTCGCGGTGGTCTACCGCGCGTCGTGGCCGGACCAAAGCATAACCACCGGCACACTGGCCGACATCGCGGAAAAGGTGAAGGAGGAAAAGATAATCAGCACGGCGATCATTATCGTGGGGCCGGCGATGGAGCGGGCCAAGACTGCCAGCAAACTGTATGACGCATCTTTCACGCACGCGTTCAGGAAGGCCTCGCGGTGAAGATCGCCTTCATCACCCTGTCGCGGGAAGGGGCGGCCCTTTTCGGCGAACTGCGCAAAACGTTCGCGGACGCCGATTATTTTCTCCATGAAAAAGTGGAAGGGGTGGTTAATGCTGAGCGGTTCTCGCGCGTGGCCGACCTCACCGCCCGCATCTTTGGTGAATACGAAGGGCTGGTTTACATCGCCCCGTCCGGCGCGGTGGTGCGCGCCATCGCACCGCATCTGCGGGATAAAATGAAAGACCCCGCCGTGGTGCAGATGGATGTGGGGGGGCGTTGGGCGGTGAGTTTGTTAAGCGGGCACGAGGGGGGCGCTAACGAACTGGCATTCGCGGTCGCCAACGCCATCGGCGCCGAGCCGGTGATTTCCACTTCCACCGACGCGGCGAAAAACCTCATCGTCGGCATCGGGTGCCGCCGCGGGGTGGAAGCCGAGCGGATCATCGATGCGGTGAAAACCGCCCTGGCCGATGCGGGTTGTGCATTGCGGCAGGTGCGGTGCATCGCCTCGGCGGATGTGAAAGCGGACGAAGCGGGGCTGATGGAGGCGGCGCGGGCGCTCGGCGTGCCGCTGCGTTTTATTGCCTCGGATGAAATACGGGAATCAACGCTCGATTTTGAAAAATCGGAATTCGTGGAACAAAGTGTAAACCTGCCGGCGGTGGCCGAACCGGCCGCGCTGCTGGCGGGAAGGAGGACATCATTAATACTGCGAAAGAGAATCTTCAAGGGAATAACGGTGGCGATAGCGCGGGAACGCTCTTCGTCATTGGCATAGGCCCCGGCGGGCGCGATGACCGGACGCACCGGGCGGAACGCGCGCTCGCCTCGTGTGACGTGGTGGTTGGTTACAGCCGCTACCTCGATAACGTGAGCGACCTCACGGCGGGGAAGGAAATCATTTCCTCCGGCATGACAAAAGAGGCCGACCGCTGCCGCGCCGCGCTGCAAAAGGCGGCGGCGGGAAAAAAGGTGGCGCTGGTTTCATCCGGCGACGCGGGGATTTACGGCATGGCGGGGCTGGCCCTGGAACTGATGAAGGAAGAAAATATCAAGGTGAGGATAGAGGTGATCCCCGGCGTTTCCGCCGCCATGGCCGCCGCCGCGCAACTGGGCGCGCCGCTCATGCTCGATTATGCCAACATCAGCCTCAGCGATCTGCTGACGCCGTGGGAACTGATCCGCAAGCGGCTGGAGGCCGCCGCATCGGCCGATTTCGTCACCGCGCTCTACAATCCAAAAAGCAAAAAACGGGTGGAACAACTGGCCGAGGCGGCCGATATATTCCGCAAGCACCGCCCCGGCTCCACCCCCGTGGGCATCTGCACCAGTGTTGGTTACGAGGGGGAAGAAAGGATCATCATCTCCAACCTCGATCATTTTCTTGAACAGGAGATAGGGATGATGACCATCATCATTATCGGCAACAGCGAAACCTACTTTGATGGGGCGTGGATGGTGACGCCGCGCGGTTACAAGGGAAAAAGGTTTTGATACTGCTCCTCGGCGGAACCAGTGAAACGGCCGGGCTGGCGACGGCCTTGGCCGCCGCCGGATGGCGTACGCTGGTATCCACCGCCACCGACAACGCGCTGGATGTGGGGAACCATCCGCTGATAGAGCGGCGGATGGGCCGGATGGCGAAAGATGCGATGGCAGCGCTTGCGCGGAAGCGGGGGGTTACGGTCATCGTCGACGCCACGCACCCCTATGCGCGGGAGGCCAAGGGGATGATTGCCGCCGTGGCGCAGGATACCGGCTTGCCGCTGATCTCGTTCCTCCGCGCCGGGAATGCATACAACTACGAACGTATCCACTATGTAAAAACCCATGACGAGGCGGCCGTGACCGCATTCTCATTCGGCAAGCCCGTGCTGCTCACCACCGGCTCGCGCAACCTCGCCCCCTATGCGCGGGAGCGGAGCAAAAGCGGCATCCGGCTTGTTGCGCGGGTGCTGCCGCATCCCGAATCGGCGGCGGCGTGCGCGGCGGCGGGGCTGGCCGATGAAGAGGTTATCACGGGGCGCGGCCCCTTTACGGTTGAGGAAAACATAGCGGTCATCCGCCAATACGGCATCGGGACGCTGGTCACCAAAGAAAGCGGCGATGCGGGCGGTGTGCCGGAGAAGATCGAGGCGGCGCGGCGCGAGGGATGCCATGTAGTTATCGTTGACCGCCCTGAGCCGTCGGCGGAAAATGCCTGCGGCACCGTGGACGAAGTGGTGGACGCCGTCCGGCGCATCATCGGAAATGGCAATGGCTGAAAAACCGGCGCGGTGTATCGCGGTGTTCGGCACCGGCTCCGATGTGGGCAAGAGCATCGTCGCCGCCGCGCTTTGCCGCATCTTCAGTAACAGCGGCATCCGCGTGGCCCCGTACAAGGCGCAGAATATGTCCAACAACTCGTGCGTCACCGCCGAAGGGGGCGAGATAGGCCGCGCGCAGGCGGTGCAGGCGGAGTGCGCCCGGCTGGAACCGAGCGTTCATATGAATCCACTGCTGTTGAAGCCATCGGGTAACCATGTATCGCAGGTGGTGCTGCGCGGCAAAGCGGTGGGCAACGCAACGTCCGCCGATTTCCGCCATTTCCGCGCGCGCTATTTTGACGAGACGAAGGCAAGCCTGGACCATCTGCGCGCCGCATACGAAATGGTGGTGATGGAAGGGGCCGGGTCGTGCGCGGAGGTGAATCTGCGCGGATGGGATATCGCCAACTTCCGCACCGCGCTGGCGGGCGATGCCGCCGTCATACTGGTGGCGGACATCGAACGGGGCGGCGTTTTCGCGCAGGTTATCGGCACACTGGCGTTGCTGGAGGAAGGGGAACGCGCGTTGGTGAAGGGAATCATCATCAACCGTTTCCGGGGGGACGCCGCGCTTTTCGAGGATGGCCGGGAATTCATCGAGAAAAAAACCGGGCTGCCGGTGCTGGGCGTGGTGCCGTTTGACCGCGAGCTTGATATCGACGCGGAGGACAGCCTTTCGCTGGACGCGGCGGTGGCACACCGGCTTCGTCCCGTGGAGGGTAAAATCAACATCGCATCCGTCCGGCTGCCGCACGTCTCCAATTTCACCGATGCCGCGCCATTGCTGCGTCACCCTTCGGTAAACCTCGCGTGGTTGCATCGCCCCGCGCCGCTGGATGGGGTCGATCTGCTGATTCTTCCCGGCAGCAAAAACGTGCGGGCCGATCTGCGCTGGCTGGCCGGCTCCGGTTGGCGCGATGTGATTCTTGATTACGCGGAACGGGGCGGGCGCATAGTGGGAATCTGCGGCGGCTATCAGATGCTCGGCATGGGTGTGGACGACCCGCATGGCGTGGAGGAAGAGGCGGGGAGTACGCCGGGCCTGGGACTGCTTGACGTGCGCACCGTGATGGCGCGCGAAAAACGGCTGGCGCGGGTGCGCGCAAAATGGCTTGCCACCGGCGACGCGCTTGCCGGGTATGAGATACACATGGGGGTGACGGAATTGGGAAGCGGCCTCCAGCCGCTGATTAGCATTGAAGATGAGGGGACGACGCACACTGACGGCGCATCGTCGGCGGATGGAAAGATCATGGGAACCTATCTGCACGGCCTGTTCGACGAGCCGGTCTTCCTCGATAATTTTATAAAAGGGTTTGGCAAGGCGGGCGGGGGAGGGGAAATGCCCTCGGCGGCGGCGCATAAAGAAATGCAGTATGACCGGTTGGCCGCGCATTTTTCGCGGTATCTCAACCTGAAACTTCTCTTTGATATTGCCGGGTTCGGCGGGAGGGAGTGGCGCAATGAATGAAAGCGGCGAACGGGGACTTACGGTTATCTTCACCGGAAACGGCAAGGGGAAAACTTCCGCGGGGATGGGGGTGGTGTTCCGCGCACTGGGGCACGGCTACCGCTGCATGGTCATCCAGTTCATAAAAGCAAACCGCGAGACCGGCGAACTGAAGATGGCGGAGCGGCTGGCTCCGCAGTTGGAATTCGTGCAGACCGGCAAGGGGTTCACCTGGCTTAAGGAACACGCCGCTGAGGAACACCGGCTGGCCGCGCAAGAGGGGCTGGCGCTGGCAAAAACCGCGCTGGAAAAAGGGGAATGCAAAGTCCTGCTGCTGGACGAGATTCTTTACGCGCTTGGAAAAAACCTCGTTTCATTTGACGATATCAAGGGGCTTATCGCCGCCAAACCGCCCGCCATGCACCTCATCCTCACGGGGCGTGGCGCGACGCCGGAGCTGATTGCGCTGGCCGACATGGTGAGCGATATTGAATCCGTCAAGCACCCCTATCAGGCGGGCATCCCCGCCCAAAAGGGACTCGACTTCTGATCGCGTTTTTCATCACGTCGTGGACATGTTCAACCGTCCCGGCTTTTTCCGTTGCCACTCCAATATCTTGTCTCCGTCCCAGTCGAGATTCGTGACCACCGCGAAGTGTTTGCGGTCGCCGCCGTCCGCAAACAACACACCCTGCTTTTTCTTGATGCGTATCGCAAGATATCTCCTCGCCACCGGCCCTTCCTTGTTCGGGGCGGGAAGCTCGTATCTCAACAGCGCGGCCAATGCCGCGTCCCCGCGCAACTGCTGTAAATCCTCGCACCGTTCGCCCCCGGAGGCCCACAACGCGAACAAGCTCTCCGCCATTGCGGATACCGCAAGGCCCCGCTTGCGGCTCTTGATCTTCATCGCCCCTCCATTCTTACACCCATTGGGTGAAAAATAGAGCAATCCCCGTGCCGCCAACAACCGCGACTTCATTGCGTAATTGGAAATTTTCAGGTTTTTACAAATCCCTTAGCCGGAGAACGGGGTTTATGCAATCGCAAGAAATTCATAATTTGATCATTAAATTTTTAATTAAAGTGCTGATTTCTTGAGATAGACACGAAAAGCTTTTATTTATACGTATTTCGATGAATTTTCCGCAAACACTGCCCGCATAATTTTTTGCGCCTCAATCTTCTTCCTTCACCATTAACGTCGTTAACCGCCACGCCCGGCATGCATTGCTCGTCTCCTGCGACGTTCTTGAGTAATGGCTTTCTTTCAATACGTGGTCAATTCAGTTGGATGAAAATGCACTGAATTTGTCACCGATTCCGGGTGTTGATCCGTTTCCATTTCTTATACTTGGATACGGTTTGGGTGCGGTTTTTTGGGGCATAAAAACTGACAACTCTTTAATTATCAGTTAGTTAAATGGTGAGCCGCGCTGGGTTCGAACCAGCGACCCACGCCTTAAAAGGGCGTTGCTCTACCAGCTGAGCTAGCGGCCCACACCAAAAAAACCTAAATAATGGTGTCCCCAAGGGGATTTGAACCCCTGTTCTCGCCGTGAAAGGGCGGCGTCCTGGACCGGGCTAGACGATGGGGACAAACCAAGTCTTTAGACGGCAAAGTGTACCCATTGCAGCCGGTACTGTCAATATCTTTTCAGATTATTTTCAAAGAGTGATATTTTTCGCGGCGTTTTTTTGTGCCGCCATGCACCAACCGCGTGACGGCTGGCCGTGGCGTGTTCCACCGGATGGCCCGCGTTTTCCGGGCAAAGGGTTTTTTCTCCGCCGTTATCTGTAGCGGTACCGTTTGGGATTAGGGATACCTTTTCTAAATGTTCCGGTAACCGCCCTCTGGGGATGAGCCGGTTGATCGATTGCCGGCGTGACCGATTTCGGCACACTTTTTCAACAGGTAACAACCTTTAAAACAATGGTTTTACGCCAACAATACGAAGTATTACCGAAAAAATAGCTTTAATTTCCCCTCGAAAAATAATATATTTGAATAACTTGGCCTAATAATGCGAAGGTGGCGGAACTGGCAGACGCGCCAGACTTAGGATCTGGTGGGCAACCATGGGGGTTCGAACCCCCCCCTTCGCACCAAGGTGTTGATTGCGTCGTTGCGGAGCATATGGCACGAATGAAGCGCATAACCGTTAATGTTGGAAGGAGCCTGATACTGTGACTACCGCGTTAAGCGAACTGAAGATTGAAATAGCCGATGTTCAGCCGTGTGTTAAGAAGTTGAAAGTCGAAATTCCGGCAAGCCGCGTGGCCGAAGAGGCCGAGAAGAAATGGCGCGATGTGGCCCGAACCGCCAAAGTGCAGGGGTTCCGCCCCGGCAAAGCGCCGCGCCCCGTGCTGGAGAAAATGTATGGTGTTCAGGTGCTGGGCGAAGTGGGCGAAAAGCTGATTCACCAGAGCTATGAGGACGCGGTGACGGAGCACAAGCTGGAAGTGTTCGGCAGTCCGAGCTTCGAGGAAGTAAAGGTCGAGAAGGGGAAACCGCTGACCTATTCCGCCGTGATTGAGATATTCCCGCAGGTCGACGTGCCGTCCTGCGGCGGCTGGACGTTCGACCGCGAGATCCGCAAGGTGGAAGACAAGGAGATCGAAGCGGTTTTTAACCAGCTGCGCGACACGCACGCCGAACTGGTTCCGGTTGAAGGCCGCGGCGTCAAGGATGGCGATTTCGCGTTCATGGATTACGCCGCGGTGGTCGACGGCAAGGAAGAGCCCAAGCTCTCCGGCAAGGGACAACAGATGATAGTCAACACGGCGGAGGAGACCCTCTTCGTGGAATTTCACCGCAATGTGACCGGGATGAAGGCGGGCGAAGAGAAGGAATTTGCCATGTCCGTCTCGAAGCAGTATCCCGACCCGGCGCTGGCCGACAAACGGGCCGCCTTCAAGGTGAAGGTGACCGCCGTGAAGGAAAAAAAGCTGCCGGAACTGAACGACGAGTTCGTCGCCGCCCACACCCCGCACACCGGGGCGGAGGAGATGCGCAAGGAACTGCGCGCGCGCGCCGAAGAGCGCGAAAAACAGCGCGCCGACGACGGTTTGCGCCGTAACATCATGAAGAAGTTCCGCGAAAGCGCCAGCTTTCCGCTGCCTCCCAAAATGCTGGCGCAGTACGGCGAGATGTACGCCAACCGGCTCATCCAGCAGACCCGCGAATGGGGGCTCGACCTTACGGCGCAGCCCGATTTCGACCGCGAAAAGTTCAAGCAGAGTTCCCTGGAGAAGGGCGAGGATTGGGCGCGCGATGAGGTTATCATCGAAAACATCGCCAAAGCCGCCGGCTTGCAGCCGGACGAAGCGGCGTTGGAGCGGTTGCAGGGCGAATACGCCGAGTATCTCAAATCGGACGACCGTGACACCCGTTACAACGCCGCGGTCTTCACCATCAAGGAGGCGCTGCGGGAAAGCGTGTTTAAGTTCATTTATGGAAAGATTACAATAAACGACAAGATCGTCGAAGGTGTAGCGAAGGAGAACGAATAATGCTTGTACCTATGGTTGTTGAACAAACGGCGCGCGGGGAGCGTGCGTACGACATATTCTCGCGCCTGCTGAAGGACCGGATCATTTTCCTGGGTACCGCGGTGGACGACCATGTGGCGAATCTGGTGATCGCGCAGCTCCTGTTTCTGGAAGCGGAAGACCCGGATCAGGACATTTATCTCTACATCAACAGCCCCGGCGGCATTGTGACCGCGGGCCTTGCCATTTACGACACCATGCAGTTCGTGCGCCCCGATATCCAGACCATCTGCCTGGGGCAGGCATCCAGCATGGGCTCGTTGCTGCTCAACGCCGGCGCGAAGGGGAAACGCCATGCGCTGCCCAACACCCGGATTATGATTCACCAGCCCTCCGGCGGTTACCAGGGAACCACCGACGACATCCATCGCCAGGTGGACGAGATCAACCGCTTGCGCACCACGTTGGAGGGAATTTACGCCAAACACACCGGCCATTCGCTGGAAAAGATACGGAAGGACTCCGACCGCGATTTTTTCATGAGCGCCCAGGAAGCCAAGGAGTACGGCCTGATTGACGAAATAATCGAATCCCGCCAGTTGCGTAAAAAAGTGAAGGAAGAGAAATGACCACCGGACAAGGCGGACAGGAGGGTTGATGCCAAAGAAAGAGACGAACCAGGATTTGCGCTGTTCCTTTTGCGGCAAGAGCCAGGGCGAGGTGAAGAAGCTCATCGCCGGGCCGATGGTCTACATCTGCGACGAGTGCATCGACCTGTGCAACGAGATCATCGTCGAGGAGTGGAACCAGGAAAAGAGCCAGGCGTTCGCCACGCTGCCGAAGCCGAAGGACATCAAGGCGGTGCTGGACGACTATGTCATCGGGCAGGAAGAATCGAAAAAGATACTCTCCGTCGCGGTGCATAACCACTATAAGCGGATCGAGGCCAACGCCAATAACGACGACGTGGAACTGCAGAAGAATAACGTCCTGCTGATCGGCCCCACCGGCACCGGCAAAACCCTGCTGGCCCAGACGCTGGCGCGGATGCTCAACGTGCCGTTCACCATCGTGGACGCCACCACGCTGACCGAGGCGGGCTATGTGGGCGAAGATGTGGAAAACATCATCCACCGCCTGTTGCAGGTGGCGGAGTATGACATTGAAAAGGCCGAAAAAGGGATCGTCTATATCGATGAAATCGACAAGATCAGCCGCAAGAGCGACAACCCTTCCATCACCCGCGACGTATCGGGCGAAGGTGTGCAGCAGGCGTTGCTGAAGCTTATAGAGGGAACCGTGGCCAACGTGCCGCCGCAGGGCGGCCGCAAGCATCCGCAGCAGGAATTTTTGCAGGTGAACACCACCAACATTCTTTTCATCTGCGGCGGCGCCTTCGTGGGGCTGGACAAAATCATCGACTACCGCATCGGCAAGCAGACGATGGGTTTCGGCGGCACCGTGAAGAGCAAGAAGGACCGCAAGGGGGAAAATCTCCTGCATCAGGTGGAGCCGGAAGACCTGCTCAAATTCGGCCTCATCCCGGAATTTATCGGCCGCGTGCCGGTGATCGCCGTGTTGGACGACTTGGACGAGAAATCGCTGACCGACATTTTGCTGGTGCCGAAGAACGCCATCATCAAGCAGTACAAGAAGCTTTTCGGGTTGGACAATGTCAACCTGAAGTTTACCGACGGCGCGATCAAGGCCATCGCCCAGGAGGCGATTGCCCGCAAGCTCGGCGCCCGCGGGCTGCGCTCCATTCTCGAACGGGCAATGTTGAACATCATGTATGAAGTGCCGGGCAATCCGGAAATCGAGGAAGTGGTTGTCAACGAGGAGGCAATCCGCCACTCGGCGCAACCCATCGTCACGCTGAAGAAAAAGGCCGGCTAGGCCGGAAGGGACACCATGGATACCACCCGCGCCAAAGTAATCCTGCCGGCCGAGTTGCCGCTCATCCCGTTGCGCGACATCGTCGTTTTTCCCCGGATGCTCGTGCCGCTGTTCGTGGGACGCGAAAAATCGGTCCGCGCCGTGGATCAGGCGATGGCGCAGGGAAATTTCATCATGCTGTGCGCCCAAAAAAAAGCGAACAACGAGGAGCCGGACCCGAAGGACATCTACCCCATCGGCTGTGTGGGTGAGATCATGCAGGTGTTGCGGCTGCCCGACGGCACCGTCAAGATCATGGTGGAGGGTATCCGCCGCGCCGCCATTGACGCGTTCGTGGCTCAAAATCCGTTCTACCGTGTCGCCGTGCGGGGGCTGGGCGTTGCCCGCGTTCCGGAGCGCGGCGCGCGGATGGAGGCCATGATGCGCGGCCTGCGCCTCTTGTTTGACCGCTATGTGAAAACCAGCAACCGCTTGCCGTCGCAGGCTTTGGCGCCGATCAACGAAACCGGGGACGCCGAAGAACTGGCCGATCTCATCATGGGCCATTTTCCGCTCAAGACGGACGAGCGGCAGCAGGTACTGGCCGAAATGGACGTCAAGCGCCGCATGGAGATGATAATGGAACTCCTTGAGCGGGAGATCGAGGTCATCCAGATCGAAAAGCGGCTTGAAGGGCGCGTGAAAAAACAGATGGACCAGAGCCAGCGCGAATACTACCTCAACGAGCAGATGAAGGCGATCCAGAAAGAACTGGGCCGCGGCGACCACCGTTCGGAACTGGACGAGTTGCGTGACAGGATTAAAAAGTCCGGTATGCCGGCCGAGGCCGAGGCGAAGGCCATGAAAGAGATCAACAAGCTGGAGCAGATGGCGCCGATGAGCGCCGAAAGCACCGTCGTGCGCAATTACATCGAATGGCTTGCCGACATCCCCTGGAGCCAGCGGACCGAAGACGACCTTAGCACGCGCAACGCCAAGAAAATACTGGACGAAGATCACTACGGCATTGAGGAGGTCAAGGAGCGCATCCTCGATTTTCTCGCCGTTAAACAGTTGTCCGAAAGCCCCAAGGGAACCATCCTCTGCCTCGTGGGGCCGCCCGGCGTGGGCAAAACCTCGCTGGGGAAATCGGTTGCCCGCGCAATGGGGCGGAAGTTCGTCCGGGTATCGCTCGGCGGCGTGCGCGACGAAGCCGAAGTCCGCGGCCACCGCCGCACCTACATTGGCGCGCTGCCGGGGCGCATCATCCAGTCCATGAAAAAGGCGGGAACCGTCAATCCGGTGATGATGCTGGACGAAATCGACAAAATGACCGCCGATTTCCGCGGCGACCCGTCGAGCGCCCTGCTGGAGGTGCTGGACCCCGAGCAGAACAAACATTTCAGCGATCACTACATTGAATTGGACTACGATCTTTCGCAGGTGATGTTCATCGCCACCGCCAACGTGATGCATTCGATTCCGGCCCCGCTGTTGGACCGGATGGAGGTGATCCGTCTTTCCGGCTACATGGAAGAGGAAAAAGTGAAAATCGCCTCCGGCTATCTGGTGCCGAAGCAGATGAAGGAAAATGGCATCAAAGCGGATGCGTTGGAACTGACTGACGAGATGCTGACGAAAATCGTCCGCAACTACACCCGTGAGGCGGGGGTGCGCAATCTGGAGCGGACCATCGCCAAGGTTTGCCGCAAGGTGGCCCGTAACGTGGTGGAGCACAAGAAGTACGCCCCGCGCCTCAAGGCCGCCGACCTGGAAAAAATGCTTGGTATCGCCAAGTTCCGGAGTGAAGAGGCGGCGGCGTACGCCGACCCCGGTTTCGCCAATGGCCTTGCCTGGACGGAAGTGGGGGGCGAGTTGATGCACATCGAAGTAACCGTTGTCCCCGGCAAGGGGAAGCTGACGCTCACCGGCAAGCTGGGAGACGTGATGAAGGAATCGGGCCAGGCCGCGGTGACCTATATCCGCTCCCGCGCGGAAGCGCTTGGCCTGCCCGCCGATTTTTATTCCCGGTACGATATTCACATCCACGCGCCCGAAGGGGCGATCCCGAAGGACGGCCCTTCCGCCGGCATCACGATGGCCAGCGCGATGGTGAGCGCGTTCACGCGGATTCCCGTGCGGCATGATACCGCCATGACCGGCGAGATCACCCTCCGCGGCAAAGTGCTTCCGATCGGCGGCCTCAAGGAAAAGGCGCTGGCCGCGCGGCGCGCCGGCATCCGCAATGTGGTGATACCGAAAGAGAACGTGAAAGACCTTGAGGAGATACCCAAGCCGCTGCGCAAGGAACTTAAATTCATCCCGGTGGAAACGATGGATGACGTGCTCAAGGCGGTGATGGCCGCTTCCGTGTTCAAGGGCGCAAAAAAACTGCGCAAACGCGGTTCCGAAAAGCGGCCGCCCGTCGGCGGGTTGGAGTCCCCGGTGGTTGAAATAAACTGACGCACCGCGCCGTGGAAGGCCGCCGCGCGGCGTAACGGCGGAATAGAGGGGTAAACGGGACACATGGTTCAGAAAGCCATACCGCGCGAGACGGTTGAAAAAATCGCCCAGGAGTACGGCTGCAGCTACGAGGAGGCCCTTAACGCGTGGCTCAAGGCCGAAAGCGCGTTCACCGACACCATCAAGGAATTGCTCGGCGCGAACGGGGCGGCGATGGATAAGCAGAAACTCGGCGTCGTCTATACCCCTCGCCAGATCAAGGATCATCTCGACAAGTTTGTCATCGGCCAGGAAGATTATAAAAAGCGCCTGGCCATCGCCGCCGCCTACCACTTCGTGATGGTAAAAGCGCGGTTCACCAATGAAGGGGTGTTGTCCAAATTCGAGGTTAAGCGGTTTCGCAAGAAGAATACCCTTATCGCCGGCCCCAGCGGCAGCGGCAAGACCTATTGCGCCGAGGTGCTGGGCGACCTGCTGAACGTGCCGGTGCACATTGTGGATGCCACCGATTACACCGAGGCGGGCTATGTGGGGAAAAACGCCGAGGACATGGTGCGGGAACTCATCAGCATGGCTCCCGGCGAAAACAAGCAGGAAAAGGCGGAGTTCATCAACCGCTACGGCGGCCTTATCTTCGTCGACGAGATCGACAAGAAGGCGAAGGAAGGGCAGGGGATCGGCATCGACGTTTCGCGCGAGGGGTTTCAGCGCGCGGTGCTCAAGCTGGTGGAGCGCAAGCTGGTCTCGATTGAAGACCCCAACAGCCCGGCCCAGCAGATACAGGACCTCATCAACCAGCAGCGGGGCGGTTCGCCCGGCAGCAAAAAATCCATGATCAACACCGAAAACATCCTCTTCATCCTCGGCGGCTCATTCCAGCGCGCGCACGATGGCATGGAGCACATTGTGAAAAAGCGGCTCGACAGCAAGTTCGGCCGCTTGAAGGAGGACGGCTCACTCACCATCGCCGGCTTCGGCGTTGAGGAGGGGGACTCGAAGAAGGACAAGTACCGCAATTACTACAAGGACGCGACGGAAGACGATTACATCCGCTTCGGCATCATCCCGGAGCTGGTGGGGCGCGCCCCGATCCGCGCCTATGTGAACCCGCTTTCCAAAAACGACCTCATCCGCATAATGACGAAAACGGAGGATAGCATCCTGAACCAGTACAAGCTGGAGTTCAAGCTGTTCGGGGTGGATCTCGATTTCACCGACGACGCGGTGGAGGAAATCGCCCAGCGCGCCGAGAAAAAAAAGACCGGCGCGCGCGCGTTGGTGGGGGAGTGGGAGAACGTGCTCACCGATTTCCAGTTCGAGCTGCCGGGAACGAATTTTTCGCAGTTCACCGTGAGCGGCGACATCTGCCGCGCGCCGCAGGATGCGCTGTTGCAACTGATGCAGCGCTCGCCGTTCGCCGATTTTATACAGCGCTTCAAGAGCGACTACGGCATCACGCTTCGTTTTACCGATCCGGCCATAAAATATGCGGAGAATTACGCCAAAGAACGCGGCATGCAGGTGGCGGATGCCCTGAAAAAGCTTCTGGCTTCTGCGGCGGCGCTCAACTACATGCATGAAAGCGGGGAATTCACCATCATGCCGAATATGCTTGAGGATGAAAAATATTTCGATAAGCTGTACGTTGAGTGGCACAAGAAACAGATGGCGGAAAACGCCTGACAAAAGTGGGAGAATGACCGATCATGGCCGAAGGGAAGTATAACGCGTGGTTTGAGTGTTTCGCCGGATGCGGCGAGCGCTATCCGCTCAACGAGGTGGTTTACAGCTGCCGCAAGTGCGGGTCGCTGCTCCAAGTGGTGCATGACATGAAGCAGCTCAGGAAAAAATCCGCGCGGCAGTGGGTGGATCTCTTCCACAAGCGCAAGCATGGCAACCAGTGGCCCTATGGCGGCGGCGTCTGGAGCAAGAAGGAGTGGGTGCTTCCCACGGTGGACAACGACAACATCGTTTCCATGTACGAAGGGGAGAGCAACCTTTTTTGGGCCGACCGGCTGGGGCGCGAGCTCGGCATTTCCGATCTCTGGATCAAGCTGTGCGGCAACAGCCATACCGGCTCGTTCAAGGATTTGGGAATGACCGTGCTGGTTTCCGCCGTGAAGCAGATGATCGCCGAGGGGAAAAACATACGGGCGGTCGCCTGCGCCAGCACCGGCGACACATCGGCCGCGCTGGCCGCCTATTGCGCCGCCGCGGGCATCACTCCCATCGTCTTTCTTCCCAAGAACAAGGTCTCGGTGGAGCAGCTCATCCAGCCGATAGCCAACGGCGCGCTGGTGATATCGCTCAAAACCGATTTTGACGGTTGCATGAAGCTGGTGCGGGAGATCACCAAAAACGAGGAGATATACCTCGCCAATTCGATGAACTCGCTTCGCATTGAAGGGCAGAAGACCGTCGGCATCGAGATCGTGCAGCAGTTCGATTGGACGCCGCCCGACGTGGTGGTCATCCCCGGGGGCAATTTGGGGAATGTCTCGGCCCTGGGCAAAGGTTTCCTTATGATGGAAGAGCTGGGTCTCATCAAAAAGCGGCCGCGCCTGGTGGTGGCCCAGGCGCAAAACGCCAACCCGCTGTATCTCGCTTATAAGAAGGGGTGGAAGAATTACCGTCCGGTGAAGGCCAAGACCACGCTTGCTTCCGCCATACAGATAGGCAACCCGGTGAGTATGCAAAAGGCGGTTCATGCGCTGGAGCAGTTCAACGGCATCGTGGAAGAGGCGAGCGAAAAGGAATTGGTGGAGGCCGCCGTGGCCGCCGACCGCACCGGCATGTACACCTGCCCGCACACCGGCGTGGCGCTGGCCGCCATGTTCAAGCTGGCAAAGCGCGGCGTGATAAAGAAGAAGGATCGCGTGGTGGTCATCTCCACCGCGCATGGCCTCAAGTTCTCCGACTTTAAATACAAATATCATCTCAACAAGCTGCCGTTCAAAAGCGACAACCCCAACATGCCGGTGGATACCGAACCGAAACTCTCCGCCATCATGCGCGTCATAGACCGTCACCTGAAAAAGAAACACTAAACCGCCGTCACGCGGCGGGGGGATGCGAACCTCCGCCGGTATCCTCTTTTACCCCGGAAATGTGGTAAAAGTTATGACAGCATGAATGGCATTCAAGAGGCCGGGGGTTCGATTCCCCCCAGCTCCACCATAATTTTCAATAATTTATGCCGCTGACTGCGGCAATAACATCCCTAAAATACCCCTAAAATGTAACCACTGGATAACCACTGGGCGCATTCAT
>JACRGQ010000025.1 GCA_016217735.1 Nitrospinota bacterium | reverse complement strand
TGTTTGGAACAAACAAATAAAGCTTTCCTTGCTTCTTTATCGCTCTTCGCCACTCAGACAGCGTAATATCCATGTCATCGAGCCAATACAGGATATTGGAAAATGCGGAATCAAAATGGCCGTCCTCAAATGGCAGTTTCTGGTTCAGGTCGCAAACCAGAGTGTTCCGGTAAAACGGCGCAAATCTTTTTGCCTTGTCTATCAGCCCATCCTTGTGGTCCACACCCCATTCAAAAGCATGCCGTAAGCGAGTTAAATCGGTTTTGAGCCGGATGTTCGTGTTCTGGTTGTAAATATCGGCTCCTGAATTGTAGTTTTGCAATTCTCCGACATCCATGAACACGTCATACTCGTCAACTGTTCCATCCGCCATGATAAAGCTCATGGTGCCGTCACCACACCCCAAGTCAACGGAACGCCCGGAGATGCCCCCATATTTTTCCATTAACAGGCAGTCAAAGGTGCGCCACAGGGCAGTCTCCGGCCGTAGCCAGTGGATTTGGAGTAACCGGTTAAGATAAGAATTTACATTTCCAGCCATTTAACCACCTCGAAAACTTCCGCATAATTCACGCCAATCCGCTGACCGGCATTCTCCGCCTCATTCTTGAAAAATCCGACCCACTTGCTGCTGGTGCGGTACATTTCCGAGGCATGTGATTGAATGGCTCGCTCCTTGACCTCCCACTGCTTGGTGATGTCAACGTAAAAATTCCCCCGGAACTCCATGGTGGAATGGTACCAATTACTTCGGTACATCAACATGCGCGGCACATGCCGGCAACTGTGCAGCGAGGCTTTGGCCACAGCTTGATGGTCATGATGGATATCGCCGACCCAATGCGCGTAGACTTTGTCGATTTTTTTTTCCTGAACAATTTTAAGGATTTCGATATTGAGTTCATCGACGAACTCAACATCCAATGTTTTAAACTTGCCGCAAACCATCTCTATTACGCCAAGTATTTTCATGGCAACCCGCGCCTCTCCAAGGGCAATTTCGCTGGACCGGACGGTTTGATTGTATTGATTGGTGAAGCCGGAAACCGTTGCCACATACACATAGACATTGTCGCCGTTTTGCGCGTGTTTTGCCAAGGCGCCGCCGCACCCCAGCTCCACATCATCGAAATGCGCGCCTATCGCCAGAATATTCATTGACAGCCTTTCAATATTTCCCTGGATTTCTCCACGCCACAGTTAAACAGCAGATCGATGCTGCTCAAATACGGAACAAATTTACCATAAAGCTGGGGATACGCGGGGGGAGTAAATTTTTGCCATACGACTTCAATCCCCGCTTCCCTGAAAGGAGCCGGATCGAAATAATCCCGCGCGCCTACGCCGGAACAGTAGTGCGTGGCGGAAACCTTCCGCAGCAAATCAACCAGCAATTCGTTTTTTGTCCCAACCGGATCCAAGCCGCTTGACCATACCCAGGGAATGCGCACATCGAGCAAGTCCATCAGCATTTCTATGGAGGCCATATTGAAATCGCGCAGCATGCGGAATGGTTGGGCGTACAAACGGTTTATCTCCGGCATCATTTCGGCAAAAAACGGGGCATTGCGATAATGCTGTTCGAGCAGGCGCAGATTATCACGCCGCCAGTCGGCGGTGGTGGAAAGCTCAATATCGTTAATCGCGGTATCGCGCGGCGCCTTTTTTACGCCAACGGTCAACCATTTTTCACCCTGTTCGGTCTTGATTTTGTCGCGGTGCGTCCAAGCCCGGCTGGTGCCATTTACAAATTGCACGTGATCCAGCGCGATATACATATCCGCATTCAGAAAGCGATGGAAGAACCCCAGATAGGGGGCAAAATCGGGTTGGTGGATAACCACCGCTTTCCTGTTCATTCGGTGAGTTCCAAAAGCGCGGATATTACGCGTTGTGTTCCTTGCAATCCGATATTGTTCATCCCGGCGCCGCTCATCCGTTCCAATGGCAAGTCCATCGAAAACAATGGCGCCGTCAACGCTTCATGACTCCCGGCGAAGACCGAACCACCCAGGCTCTGCAAAGCTTGGCCAACTGGTATCTCAAATCGCTCATTGGCGATCACCACGCAGGGCAAGCCGGATGCATTAGCCTCGAACGGGGTGATGCCGCCGCCGGTAATCGCCAGGTCATGCCGGGCAAATTCCTCAATCAGCGAAGGAATGCCACGCTTTACGGTAAACGCCGGTGTCAACTCGTGCTCTAAAAGATCATTGTGCATAAACGCCGGTCCTATAACAATGGTGGCGGCCAACCCCATTCCCTTAAGCAGCCGAACCACCTTAACCGTCACTCCGTAGGTATCGCTACCACCCAACGTCACCAGTATGCTGGAAAGCCGCTTGCGCAAGCGCCGGTAATCGGCGATTTGCGGGTTCAGTATCAGATAGTCCGCGCCGCGCAACAACTTGCCGCCCGCAAGCCGCTCTTGGGCATCAAAGGCCAGCGCGGCAATGTGCATATCCGCCAACTCCGCTCCCGTCCCCCGGTCATCGAATGTCACCAACGGAATGCCGGCCGCTTTTACTTTTTCCGAATGACGGACGTCGGTATCGAGGCGGTCATCGATCCACAACAGTATGCCATCCTGCCGTATCAGTTGTGCTTCCCAGTTGCCCGTGAGGTCCTCAAGGTCCACTGTCCGGTGCGGCGACTTTCTCTCAAGGAGGATTTGACGGGAAGGAATGTGATCGTTCACATAAAACATGCAAGGTATCCCCGCATTCGCCAGTCCATCCGCCAAGTTCAATGCGCGGTAGAAGTGCCCCATGCCGCGCGCATGGGAACTTTCTATGCAGAGTGCGAACATAGCCGAATCGCCTCTTCAGTGCCTATCCAACGGTCTGGATCGTGTCCGGCAATGGCGCAGGCGCGCCGATAATCGTCTTTGGTATCAACCGTCAGGCGCAGATCGGGGCGGCGTTTGGTTGCGGCCACTTCCAGCGCGCAAATTTTGAAACTGCCGGGGTTCTCCTGAATAAATTCGTTAACATGTTCGCGGTGATTAGACGCATGGCCTTCCCGCGCACTTTTTTCCAAAGCGGCAAAAGTAAAAATCTCCGCCCCCACGCCCAGCGGCATGGCGCCAAAAGAGTGGGTGTAATCGTTATGCTGGGCCAAGTGGATATCTATCAATCGCCGCAACTCTTCCATATCGGTGAACGGATTGTCCGCCGTCAGCCTCACCACATGCGCAAAGCCGCATTCACGGGCGCACTGGTAATATCTGTCAAGCACATCGGTTTCGCTGCCGCGAAATACCTTCACGCCCCTGGAAAGGCAATGCAGGGCGATGGCATCGTCCTGCGGCAGGCCGCTGGTGGCGACCACCACCGTTACCGGGAAGTTCAGCAGGGACAATCTGCCCAGCACATGATCCAGCAACGCCTTGCCCGAAATGGGCATCAATACCTTGCCGGGCAAACGGGTCGAACCCATTCTGGCTTGTATGATGACGCCAACACTCACGCCAGATCAGCCCAAGTCAGCACGTCGTCTTTTTTCATGTCAGCGGCCACCGTCCGCCCGACGACTTGGTCGAAATATTTCGGGCCGATGCCGTAACCGGGCCGTTTGACGGCGATGTCCTGTTCGGTCAAACGCTCTCCCGCTTTCACGTTGCGATTCAGCACTACGCTCTTGCGGTTGTTGCGCCGTGTGACCTTCTCGCTGTCGGCGGGCCGCTTGATCCCGGAGCCGCGCATGGTCTCGAAGTTGCGCACCGCCTCCACCAGCCACCTCATTTCCCCCGGGTCGGCGGAAAGCATGTGATCCGGACCATCGGCCTTTTTGTCAAACGTGAAGTGTTTTTCAATCACCCGCGCACCCATCGCCACTGCACACAAGCAGGCAACCGGCGACAGGGTATGGTCGGAGTAACCGACGTCCAGTTGCGGGAACGCCTGCATCAGCGTCTGCATGGCGGCTAAATTGACGTTTCCCGGATGGGTCGGATAGCTTGTGACGGCGTGCAGCAAAATCAGATTTTCGTTGCCTTCCGCCAAAATGGCATCAACCGAATCGCGTACTTCTTCCAGCGTACACATGCCGGTCGAAAGCATAATCGGCTTGCCGGTACGCGCCACATGGCGCAGAAAAGGCAAGTTCACCGCATCGTCCGAACCGATTTTGTGTGCGCCGACACCGTATTTTTCCAGCATATCCACATCGGTTGCGTGCGAAGGCGTGGAAAACCAGTCCAAGCCTTTGGATTCGGCATAGTCAAAGACTTTCTTGTGCAAACTCTCACTGATTTCGAACTTCTGAAACATCTCATACTGGGAAACAATCCCCGTGTTCTCCATATCAAAAATGGCACGGGTGCTGGACAACGTATCGGCGCGATAAGTCTGTAGTTTGACCGCGTCCACACCGCATTCCGCGGCGGCGTCAATCAGGCGGCGAGCTTCGTCAATGGCGGTGAAATTGCCGCCGATCTCCGCAATGATGTAGCAACGATCCGCCGTGTATTTCTTGAACATGGTGAAAATTATCCTCTGGGTTCAGTTCTCACAGGTTTGCCGCCTATTTACCTATCACCTGGCTGCGGTTCACATAATTGCGCACGATGAATGTGCGGTCGCCCAACTGCGCCTCCTCGTCATTGGTCAAGCGCGGCAGATAGCACTTGCGGCATACGGCACTTTGCAAAAAACCGCGCGGCTGTTTATGCATTTCGCGCACCGCCTCCATTTTCTCGCCGTGCCACACCTGATGCACGGTTTCCCGCTTGATGTCGCCGATCACTTCGCGGTTTTCCTCATCATTCGAGCACTTCATCACCAACCCGTCAGCCCCTATCACCAGCCGCTGATATTGTTGCGGACATGTAAAATTATCCAGATATTCGATATGAGAGTCATTGGACAGATAGTCAATTAAAGGATTGAACGCAACCAAATCGGAGTATGGAGCAAACGCGCGGTAATAGGCCTCTGGGTTATTGGCAATCGCGGGCCAGATACCTTGAATTTTAATCACCGGGCGTCTGAGGTTATGGTCGTCCTTGTATTTCTTAATCGCCTTGATCTTGTCGAACAGGTCATTAAATTTAAGTGGCTTGCGGATGCTCTCATAAGTCTCCCCAAGGCCATCAATTGAAATGGTGATCCAGTCAATGCCCGCATGAACCATTTTTTCAAAATACGGCAACGTCAGCTTGCCGCCATGAGTTAAGAAAGAAACCTCCTTAATCCCCCGCTCCTTGGCATAAGCTATACATTCAATAAACTTGGGATGCAGGGTAGCCTCGCCACGCAAACTCAGCCGTATTGCCGGAACCTTGCCGCCGATTTCATCGATAATCCGCTTATACAGATCAAAGTCCATCCGGGTGGTGTTCACCACCTTGCTGAATTCATCAGTTATGGTGTAGCACATCGGGCAAGCCAGATTGCAAACCGATGAAAGCTCTATATCCACCAGCAGGGGATATTCGGATACATGCTGCGACTTGGCAAGCGCAGCCCATTTGTTTCGGTAATCCGTATATTCCGCTTCCCAGCCATCACCGCGGCATTGCTCGAAATGCGTCTCCCGTTCCGGAGTATCCATTGAATAATTGCCTTTGTTGATCGGTACGTGCCGGTCGGTCATGCGATATGCTCCCCGCTAAAGATCATGGTCTTAATACCCTCTTCCAAACTGTGTCGTGGATGCCAGTTCAATTCACGCACGGCTTTGCCAATGTCCGCGTATACATCCGAAATTTCATTTTGCCGGGGAGCATTTTCGCTCACGACAGGCAGCGATGTCCCCGCGACGGATTGGATGACATCGACGATTTCACGCACACTGAACGAGCTGCCGTAACCGATGTTGTAGACATGGAATCCCGGCTTCGGACCGATCGTGCGGATCAATGCATCAACCAAATCATCCAAGTAAAGATAGTCCCGCCGGGGAAAAAGGTCTTTAAGGCGAATGGGTTTTCCGGCTTTTATCTGCGCCATGATTTCGGGAATCAGGAAGTGTCCCTTCTGCCCCGGCCCGTAAATATTGAACGGACGGATGATAGTCAGGGGAATCGCAAAATGCTCGGCATAAAATCGGCATAGGGATTCAGCGAGGGTTTTCGACAACGCATAGGGATTATTTGGCTCAATCCTGTCGGTTTCCTTGACCGGCAATGAGGACGGTATGCCGTACAAATAAGCGCTGACATAAGTCAAAGGTATTTTTTTTGCCCGGCACAGCTCCAGCACGTTCAGGGTGCCGACAACGTTCACCCGCTGAAAATCCGCCGGCTCCCGCCATGCGTCAGGCACATAGGTCCGTCCGGCAAGATGAAATACAAAATCCACAGGTAGCGCATCAAGCCGCCCCAAGGTGGCAGGGTCGGCGATATCGCCGTCCTCACTCCCCAGCGCACGCACAGAGTGGCCTGCATTTTCCAAGAAGCTTATCAGTCGCCGCCCGATGAACCCCCCAGCGCCGGTTACCAGTATGCTTTTCATTTATTCGCGGAGAAACCGTGCACGCATGCTCTCAAATTCCTCAATGGCCTGAGCGTAATCATCCGGCCGGCCAATATCCAGCCAGTAGCCCCCGAATCTGCGGACCGCGGCATTTTGCTTTGCGGCAACAAGATCGTGCATAAGGTGGTCGAATCCATAAGCACTAACAGATGGAATAAAACCAAGCGCGCGCCTTGACATCATATAGACCCCCATGCTGACCTCATAATTCATTCGCGGCTTTTCGCGCAAGCCAATCAAACGGCCATCACGGGTCTCTAACACGCCGTAATCGATGAGTTGCTCCCGGATATATGAAGAGATGGTAAAAATGTTGTCCGCCCGAACGTGGGCATCATGAAAATCAAGATAATCGAGATCGGTAAGAACATCCCCGTTCATCACTAAAAAATGTTCCGGCAAGTCCTTAATCAGCAGAAGCGGCCCCATGGTGCCAAGCGGCCTGTCTTCAAGCGAATAATCAATGCGGATGCCCCATTTCCCGCCATCCCTGAAGAACGCCTTGATAATTTCCGCTTGATGGTTGACCGCCATGGTTATATGGCTGAAACCAGCGGCAACAAGTTGCTTGACGATCACTTCGAGAATGGGGAATTCACCAATTGGCATCAGCGGTTTCGGCAGAACAACCGTATAGGGACGCAACCGTGTGCCCTTTCCCCCCGCGAGAATCACTGCACGTCTAGACATTATAGATATCCGCTTTATAGCCAATAAGATCGACATGCCGTTTAAACCAGTCAACGGTTACTGCCAAGCCTCGCCGAAAGCCCTCCAAGCCTCCATACTGTGGTTGCCAACCCAGCAACTTACGAGCTTTCTCATTAGATGCCCACAGCCGTTCCACCTCGCTCCTTTCGGGCCGGAGGCGCTGCTCATCGGTCAGTATCTCGATTTCAGCACCCATTACCTCCGCAATGACCCGGGCAGTGTCGCCGATGGAAATCTCAAAATTACTGCCGAAGTTAACCACTTCGCCCAACCCCTGATTGGAATTCAGGGCGGCGATGAAACCCGCTACCGTGTCCTGCACGAAGTTGAAATCCCGTGTAGGCGATATCGCGCCGAGCTTGACCTGGCGCCGGCCGTTGGCGATCTGGGTAATGATGGTTGGAATCACGGCGCGGGCGGACTGGCGCGGGCCATAGGTGTTGAAGGGCCGCGCAATCACCACCGGCAGACCGAAGGACGTGTAGAAGGAATAGGCCAGCTGATCCGCGGCAATCTTGGTGGCCGAGTACGGAGACTGCCCCTGCAAGGGGTGCTCTTCGGTAATTGGCACGAAACGCGCCGTGCCATAAACTTCGCTGGTCGATGTGTGAACGACTCTTTTGACGCCAAGCTCGCGCGCCGCTTGCATCACATTCAGCGTGCCTTTGACGTTGGTATCGACATACGTGTCGGGTGAGTGGTAGGAATAGGGAATGGCGATCAGGGCGGCCAAATGCAACACCGCGTCGCAACCCTTCATGGCCTCTTTCACCCCATGCGGGTCGCGGATATCGCCGGCAAATACCTCGAACTGATTTTTAACGTCGGGCGCACAATGATCCAGCCAACCCCAAGAATTGAAGGAGTTGTAGAGCACGAATGCACGGACGTTATGCCCCTGACGCACCAGGGATTCAGTCAGGTGCGATCCGATGAAACCATCGGCGCCGGTAACAAGAATACGTGAGTTTGGATTTGTTCGATTCATGTGTTTACCCAAAGCAGTTTATACCAATTGCGCCATAATTTCTTGGTAGGTGCCCGTTCGCTTAATGCCGCCATCACCCAATTCCACTATCTGTGTGCAGTTTTTCAGGGTGGTGAAACGGTGGGCGATAATGAGAATTGTGAGATCCTCGCTGAGACCTTCGATGGCTTGCATGACGGCTTGTTCAGTTTCGTTGTCCAGAGCGCTGGTTGCTTCGTCAAAGATGATGACATCGGCCTGTTTGTAAAGGGCGCGCGCTATGCCGATGCGCTGGCGTTGGCCGCCGGATAAACGGATGCCGCGTTCACCGACGAAGGTTTGGTATTGCTTGGGCCAGGTTCCGATGACTTCGGCAATTTGCGCCTGTTGAGCCGCCTGCTCGACACGCGCATGGTTGATCTGGTCCTTGGGCACACCAAAAGCGATATTTTCTTCGATAGTGCTATCGGTCAGGAAGATGGCCTGCGGCACATGCGCGATATGCGCTTGCCAAGCACGGTGGTTGCGTAGCGTTATGGGCTGCCCATCAATTGCGATTACCCCCTCCGTAGGTTGCAACAGGCCCATGACGATATCGAGAAGGGTGCTCTTGCCGCTGCCGGTCGTGCCGATGAAACCCACACGGCTGCCCTTGGCGATCTTGAGGTTGACGTTATTGATTACCCATGGTGTATGGGGGCTATAGCGAAACGAAAGTTTTTCCAGGCTGATTGTGTGCCGGAACGTTAACGGGGCGGCAGCCGATTGATTGGCATAGTCGGGAAGGGGTTGATCGAGCAATTCAATTGCGTCTTGCAGGGAGGCTTGTCCGCCTTGAATGCCGGACCAAGAGACATACGCCAGCTGAAGCACAGGCAAAAAACGCTGAGCGCCGAATGCCAGAGCACCCAGAACAGGGATGGCCTTGACAATGCCATCCGGTTGCTGGGCAAGCGTATAAGCCAGACCAACGATAAGCAGCATACCCAGCGCTTCCATTACATATCGCGGGCTGCCGCTGATAAAGGAGCTGCTTCCTTGGGCAAGGCGCAGGGGGTGATCAGCGTTGCGGTAAATCTGGCAATAAGTGGCCTGGCTGCCATCAATAAGGACATCACGAATGCCGCCTAACCCTTCTTGCAGCGATTGAATGACCTGTGTCGATTCGCGGGCGATGCATTGGCTATTACGTAATAGCCGATTCCTGGTAACCCGAATAATGACAACATAGATCAAAGCAAAACCGCCAAAGGCCGTTAGCGCGCTTACCGGGTCAACGGCCAATAGGGCGATCAGGATCGCGGCCAGTGTGACACTCGAACCGACAAGGTTGAGGATCATCAAAATGACGTGTATTACTCCATTCGTTTTGTTTGAGATGCCGTTGATGATCTCGCTGCTGTTGCGGGCGACGTGGACCGCGTATGGCTGATAAAGCGTACGGCGGTAGATGCTGATGCTGAGATCGGCGCCGGTCGCATAGGATAGACGTGTGTTGGCCCAGAGCAGCAACATGCGCATCGCGCCGGCCATGAGAGCCACCAGGCCAAAGGCAATGCAAAGGGGTAACAAAAGCTGATTTGCCTCGGTGAACCCTAAGAATTGGACGAATGGCTGGGCGGCTGGGTGTTCAAAAACGCGCCCCGGCGCGGTGAGCATACCAAGGAAAGGCAGTACAGCCCCCAGGCTGACGATTTCCGTGAACGAGGCCAGGATCATCAAAACGAGCAGGAGCCCGAACTGCCCGCGCCGTCGAACGCTGATATGGCGCCAGAGACGGCTTAGGAGCAGGGTGATGGGTTGAATGTTTAGCACCTGAATTATTCGTGGCAATCCAGGGCCTTGCGGCCATGTTTATTAGCCAGTCCATCAAGCTCGGCACTCTTGAGATATTCTCGCACCATTTTCTTCACTAGCGTGGCGCCCCCCCCCATAACTATACACATCTGAAAATACAGACGGGCGATGGCCTTTTCAAAACGAGATTTCCATAACTTTGCCCAAAATATCAGTCTGTTTCCCAATAACGAGATGATTATTGTTCTCCGCCGTCCACTCGGCGAAGCCGGGTTCGCAAACCAGAATCCTGTCGAACTCCAGTTTTTCAACATCGGAATATTGAAAAACGCCGGCTTCTTTTTCATAATTCGCGGCCGCGCCGCCATTTATGAGCTTGCCAACAAGCGTCAGCCCTTTGGTGCCCGTGATGTTAAGGACGGCGATGTCCGCCAACTCATTGCTCCCGGCCACAATAAGTTTTTCCCAGCCGTTGCGTTGGCATATCTCAAGATGCTCTTCGATCACTTTTTGCGCCACTTTATACGTGCGCAGAGTGTTGCCCAGATATTTTACAGTAAGACGGCTTTTTTCCGCGAACCCCTCCGGGGTGATGAAATAAATCCAACGCCTGGCGCTAACCTGCCGCGCCTTTACCCATCCCTTGGCGGCAACTTTGCGCATAAATGAGTTCACAAGCCCCGCGGCAATTCCGGTAAAGGCCGTTATTTTCTTTTCGGAAATATGCGGGATTTTTTCCACCAAACTAAATATCTGCATGATAACCGCGTCATCCGCCGAGGACTTCACGGACGAATATGGGGAAACCGGCCGTAGCACAAGTTTTTCTTTTTCCTGTTTGTCTTTCATTCGATTTTTTTGCGCGCCTCCGGCCTCACTGCTTGTCAAGCACCTTCAAATTACTCACATTTTCCACGCAAGCAACAAGGTTCAACCCGCTTTAAAGTGAATAAAGCGGTTTAAAATGGCTCCAATAAATCCGATTCAAGCTCGGTCACCAAGGCCCTCTTGAAAAGGTCAAGGGTAACTATAAAACGTCCCGTTTTGGGATTAATCCGGACAAATTGTCCAATCGCCCCGGCCAAAGGGCCAGCGACGACATAAACCCGCTCACCCTCTTTTAATTTGGAATATGGCAGATCATAAATCGGAGCCTTTGAAGAAGTCAATCTTTCAAGGGTTTGCACCTGTTCATTTGGAATGACAGCAAGGTTGCCGTTGTTTCGGACAAAGCCTAATACCCCTTTGTGGGAAAACATTATTTTGGCCTCGATAGCCTCCCATTTCGCCTCGATAAACACGTAAGTGCTCAATAAAGGCTTAGTTACGGCAACTTTCAGGCCGTTCTTTCTTTTCCACACTTCCATGGCCGGCACATTTGCCTGAATTCCAAACTGCTTGCGAAAGAAATCGGAAACGCTAAATTCATTTTGGTGCCGCACCCTTAGCGCATACCACCCTAAACCATTATTTACACTCATCCCCAACAAATCGCTCATACTATGAACATTATACTTTACGTGACGGAATTAGTCAATTAATTTCACTTTCCAGCAGACTTTTCATAATTCTCCACATTGGCTGTATATTTTGCCATATTATCTATCGGCACATTGCCAAAATTCCTTACACACACATACCCATGAAAAGGTCCGCCCCGCCGAGCCGCGCCACCAGCTCGTTATAAACTTTTCTTTTGGAAGGATGGTCGAGTCAGAAGCAGTACCGCCAGAATCCCAACCAGAAAACCAATGCCTGTAAAACCAGCAACAATTAAGCTGCGTCGGGGCTTAAACTTTACTTTAGGAATTACCGCTGGCTCAATTATGCGGAAGGAAAAATCATCCTGCGCTTGAGCGAGGATAATTTCCATGGTTTTCTGCGAGACGATTTCCCAAATAACCTTTTGCATCATTGTCAGAGGAGATTGTTGCAGTTGAGCGCTAGCCATCGCTATATCTTTTTTTGCCCTCTCGATGGTATCGTACTGGGAGTATCTGTTTATAGATTTCACTAACGTCTCCACGATTCTGGCGGATAATTCCGGAGACTTACTCGAAAAAGAGATGCGCAAGCCTGATCCCAACTCTTTAGTGGCTTTAACGATTGCCATATTATCGAGAAGCATGTCTACCGCATCATCCAGCTTGACGGTATCCGGATATATTTTATTTATTTCAACGGCGAGTAAGGGCAGAAGGTTAAACTCCTTGATCGTATATTCAGCAAACGGGCGCGTACGCATTATCGCCAGGTACACTTCGCTTTCATTCTCCTGCTTTCCGCCCCCGACGCTAACACCCAAAACAGAAGCAAGCCCCCCAAGTTGATTTGCCATAGATGCGGCCCCGCCGCCTCCAGAACCACCGATCTTCTTGTTTGGAATAATCAATATCTCCGACTTGTAGATATTGGGAAGCGATTTTGCGTAAACAACCCCTGCGATAGCGGCAATCGAAACAATTGCAAGAATGACGTATTTTCCCTTCCCCTTAAACAAAATTCCAGCGATTTCCAGAAAATCAAATTCATTTTCACCAGGATTATTTCCTTGGGGAGAAGAATCCGGATGCATGGCGAAGGGGCAGATCACGTTCTGAGTTGGTATTTTCGAGCCGGGTGAATCCACTTCCACACTCCACGATAATTTTTAATTTATCCAACGGTGACGAAAGAAATCATCATAACTCTCCGCTATATGATTTACGAATACTTCATAGCTTCAAGTGCTGAATGCCGCCCCATCTTTTCAGGCATCTTAGTTGCGTTTATTGGCCCTGAAGCCATCTTATTAAAAAAGAAACATTTTTCCCGTTTTGCTGACTTTATCAAATACATCAGGAATTTACAAAATAATTCCGAATCCCCATCCTTTTCACCCCCTGTGAATCCATAAACTTCATGCGGCATCCATCCTCCCCCTCAGTCCGGATTTAAATCCCATCGAAATGATGTGGTCGAAAGTCAAAGCGATACTTCGGGCAATAAAGGCGCGCACCGAAACCGGCTCACGTCTGGCCATGATCGCGCATGACAGTGAAAACGGCGCCCAACAAGAGCCAAAATACCGCCCCGAAAAACGGCCCTTCCAATACTACATGCGCGGTGGCGAAAACAGCCGCCACGATAAATCCCAGAAGCATGGCGAATGGCGTCAACCATGCCTCATAATTCCCGGCGGATGAACGCCACACACGGTACACGCCGTAAAGAGCCAGCGCCACAATCGCGGAGAATGCCGCGAACCCCTCCACCCCCATGCGCCGGAGAACGGTGAGATACGAATTGTGCAAGGCATGGAATCCGTCGGGATCCAACAGCAGTTCCCGTGAATGCCCGCCGAAAATGGGCGCGCCGAAGCCGATGCCATAGGGATATTCGGAAAAATCCCGCAGGGCGGCGGTGCGCAGCATTGAACGAGGATCATCGCGCGCCGGTTGCGACGTGAAAAGGGAGGAGAATTTGAATGTTTTGGCCATCGGGGTGATAATCAGCGCCAGCATAAACGCCATGGAGATGGCGATCAACACCTGCATCCGCGCGCGTTTTGCCAGAACCAAAATACTTAAAACGGATATCAGCAAGATAGCCGCCATTGCCGTTTTGCTGTAGGCGTAAAGAAGCACGACCACAAAAACGGCCGTAACATACGCCACGGCCCACGGACGAATTTTTCTGTCAAGAAACAACAGTCCGGGCAAAAGATACGCCGTGCAAATGAGATAATAAAAAGAGTTGCGCAGGGAATAATTCTTCTGTTCGGGAGTGACCGGAAAAGTGCCGTACAGGTAATTAAGCAGATCGCCTCCGAGATTGAAGAATGAGCCGGCAAGCATTGCGATGAAAAGCCGGTTGACATCCCCGGCATCCCGCAAGAAAGCCAGCGCCGCCACCGCGAAGAACGCGTAATACACTATGGTGAAATCCCGCACTATCGAACCGAGCGGCCAATAGCGGGCCGAAAGCCAAAAGAACACGAATCCAATTCCCGCATACAGGCCCAACGCCAGCAGCGCCGCGCGGCAGTTGCGCCACATGTCCGCAATCCGCGGCACCGCCGCCAGCATCAGAATGAGCAACACCCATTCGGTGATATAAAGGTTTGCGGGGCCTACCTTAAGCGCCGTGTAGGTAAAATCGCGATGGCCCAGGGCGAGCAGAAAAACGAAGACCTCCAACAGCCGGCGCGGCGCGGCAAGCCCCAGCAGTGAGAGACTGAATACATACCCCCCGAAAACGCCGGCCGCGCCAAAACTTCCCAGCAAATTCCCCGCGAACAGCAGCGCCGCGGCCGCGCCGAACCAAAGCCATTCCCGGTAACGTTGCGGCGCCAGCAGCGCGGCCGCCCTTTCCCCCATGGTGACGAGCGGTTGAACGATGCCGCTCATGCACCGATATCCTGCCTCGAAAACTTGTTCACGGCCTTCACCATTATCCCGGCGGTAATGAGGCCGGATACGATAAGCTTGGTTATCAGCAAGGAGGCGCTTAATGACTGCCGGAAAAGCAGCCCCCACCCGTCCATGTACGACGTCGGAAAGAGGAAACGGATTTCCGCGAATAGCGGAGTTTCGCCAAGCGCGTAGAAAATAAAATAACCGATGACGGAAATGCTGATGACCCAGGCCGGCTCCGGCTTAATAAGCGAAAGCCACGCGGTAATAGCGGCAATCGGCATGAGGGAAAGAACCGCGACCGGCGCCACCGCGGCGAATAACATGACGGCGCCATCCCCTTTTATCATCAGGTTGCCGCCGGTGAAGCCAAGCAACTCCGAATCCAGCACCAGATTTCCGTAACCGGTGAAAATGCATCCGACCGCCAACGTCAGGAGAATAAAGCCGAAAATCGCCACCAGCAGATAACCGGCCACCACCGCCATTTTAGCGGCGAGCAGTTGCCAACGCTTCACCGGCATCAAAAGGGCCGTCTTTATCGTGCCACGGCTGAATTCCAGGGCGAATACGTGTGTTGTCACCGCCGCGGTGAGCGGGGGAAAGATAAAAATAAAAGCGAAGAAAAACGAGAGGTATGTAAAACGAAGCCCGTTAAAACGCCCCCTGTCTATCACTTTGTCCTCCAGCGATGATGCATCGGCAAGCCAGTGGATACGCTGGGCCAGCCGCTCCATAAATGAATCCTCCGGCCTGAATTCCGGAGGCCCGGGGGGCAACACCTCCGCGGCGGAGGCCGTGCCAAGGAAAAAATCCGGCAGAAAAGATTCGTCCGCCGCGGGGGGCGTGGCGGGAGCCGCCGGCTGATTTCCCCTATCACATGGCGAAGACGGCATCGGCTTTGGATTGGCCAGGCTGTGCAGCAACGTCCCGAAGAAATCGAACCTTTTGCCGCCACCGCCCTTTATGGTCCGCTCCTCGACGGGCAGATCCTCCTCGGCGGTCGGTTGCAGAATGGTTCCCTTGGCCTCCCGCGAAAGGTGCAAGACATTCTCCACCATGTGCTTGGCCGCGGAATAGGCGTAAACCACCGCCGAACCGCTGTAGCGGTTGTTCATCGACGCGGCCTCCGCCGCGGTCACCCCGTTTTTCGCGGCGTACACTTCGAAGCCGACAAGCATCAGGGCCAAGTAGAGAATCGCGACGAGCGGCGCCACCCAGAATACGGGGGCCTTAAACAGCTTTTCGGCTTCGATAAGCAGCATTCTTTTAAATCGCATGCGGCGGTTCATCTCCCTGTTAAACGATTTAACGTTCCGGCCATTATACTGGAGCGGCGGAGTCAACGGGCCTTTTTCTGGATTTTCAGCGCGCGAATTGCCGTGGAAAACATGAAAGCGGGCTTACCGCGGCATTCGCTGGATGATACCGCAAACTCCCGGGCGCTCCGGCCTTATGCGGTGCGCCAGATGCCGCGCGTATCGATAACCGTTTTTCCCGCCAGCTTCGCCCGATCAAGGTTGATGAACACCTTGTGGTTCACCAACAACAACACAATATGCGCGCGGCCAATGGCGTCGTCCAACGTCGTTTTTTCAATGTTTTTTAAATCCGCCAGAGCGCGGGGAAGTTCCTTTATATGCGGCTCCACAACCAGAAGGAAACCGGTATCATCCTCGGCGAGATGTTTCACGATATCCACCGCGGGGCTTTCCCGCAGGTCGTCGATATCCGCCTTGTACGAAAGGCCAAGACAGGCGATAACCGGCGATTTCACCTTGGCCGCGGCCACCTTCACCTGCTGGATAATGTAAAGCGGCTTGCTGTCGTTTACTTCGCGGGCGGCGCGTATGAGCCGCGCCTCCTGTGGCGCGGATGACACGATAAACCACGGATCAACGGCGATACAATGTCCGCCCACTCCCGGCCCCGGTTGCAGGATGTTCACCCGCGGATGGAGATTCGCCAGTTCAATAAGCTCCCACACGTTAACGCCCAGCTTCCCGCAAATGATCGAAAGCTCGTTGGCAAACGCGATGTTCACGTCGCGGTACGAATTCTCGGTGAGCTTCGTCATTTCAGCCGTGCGGGCGTTGGTCACCACGCACTTCCCTTTTACAAAAATACCGTAAAACGCCTTCGCCGCTTTGGCGCACGCCGCGCTGATCCCGCCGATGACACGGTCGTTCTCGATCAACTCGCGCATGACATGGCCCGGCAACACCCGTTCGGGGCAATGGGCCACGCGAATGTCGGCCTGATCCCCGGCGGCGTCCGGAAAAGAAAGGTCGGGCCGCAGTTTCTTCATATACGCGCACATGTCGTTGGTGGTGCCGACCGGCAAGGTTGACTCGAGGATGACGATGTTTCCCTTCCGCAACGATGGGGCAATTGATTTCACGGCCGCCTTGAGAAAGGTGACGTCCGGCAGGTGCCCATCCGTAAACGGCGTGGGCACCGCGATAATGAACACATCCGCGTCCTCCGCGCTGAGCGTGGCGCGCAGTTTCCCTTCCTTCACTACCCGGTGCGCGGCCTTTTCGATATCCGACTCGATGACGTGTATTTCACCGCGATTGATGGTATCCACAATCCGCTGGCTGACGTCCAACCCCACAACGTCGATGCCGTGGTCGGCGATAATAACCGCGGTGGGGAGGCCGATGTAACCCAAGCCAACGACCTGAACCTTGTTGATCTTATGTTCCAAGCAACAACCTCTTTGTTATCCGGCCAGACGCCAATCCGTCCCCATAGGGATTGTGCAGGCGTGACATTCTTTCATAATCGTCCTGATTTTCAATAAGAACTTTGGCTTCGTTGAATATTTTATCAGGGTCCGTGCCCACAAGCCGCACGGTGCCGGCATCAACGGCTTCGGGCCGTTCGGTGGCATCCCGCATCACCAACACCGGCTTGCCAAGCGAGGGGGCCTCTTCCTGGATACCGCCGGAATCGGTAATGATGAGATGTGAGCGTTCCATCAGGTAAATAAAGGGAAGGTAGTCCAGCGGTTCCATAAGGTGAACATTCTTGCGGCCACCCAGCATTTCATTCACCGGTTGTTGCACATTGGGGTTCAGATGCACCGGATAGAGCACTTCCACATCGCTCCGCCCTGCAAGCCGCGCGAGCGCCGTGCAGATGCGCTGAAAACCTTCGCCGAAATTCTCACGCCGGTGGCAGGTGACCAATACCAGCTTTTTGGAAAGATCAAGGAACGAAAAACGCTTTTTGAACTGCTCCATGAGCGGGGGATTTTCCTTCAGTCTTCTTATCGCGCCCAGGAGGGCGTCGATCACCGTGTTGCCGGTTACTTCCACGTTTGCCGGAGCGATGCCTTCATTAATCAGGTTTTGCCGCGCGGCGGGGGTTGGCGCAAAATGAAGCGTGGCAAGCACGCCGGTAACGTGGCGGTTGATTTCTTCGGGCCACGGGGAATATTTGTTGTGCGTCCGCAGCCCGGCCTCGACGTGCCCCACCGGTATGCGCTCATAAAACGAAGCGAGGCTGGCGGAAAAAGTTGTGGTGGTGTCGCCATGCACCAAAGTCCATTCCGGACGCCATGCGCGATATACGCCCCGCATGCCGGCAAGGACGTTGCTTGTAATGTCGGTAAGGTCCTGTCCCGGTTTCATTATGTTCAGGTCATAATCGGGGACGATATCGAACATGGCGAGCACCTGATCCAGCATGCCGCGATGCTGGCCGGTGATGCAAACTTTTACGTCAAACATGCCGCTGGCCTTCAGCGCCAAGACCACCGGGGCCATCTTGATTGCCTCCGGACGCGTACCGAATACCACCATCACCCGCTTCAATTCGCTTCCTCCCGCCGCCCTGTTTTTATTACAGCCGCGGTTCATTCTAGCGCAACCCCCTTGCCATGAATAGCTCGCTTTATTCATGATGGGCGCGTTTGGGGTTTCGGGGCGGGGGATATTTGCGGTATTATCAACGCATATGGAAATGAAGCGCCTGCGTTCGGTGAGCGCCCCTTTCAAGGGCATGTTCCGCTCACGGGCCATCTCCGAACAGGCTTGCAAAAACCACTTTCGGCGCTCTTTTGCGGCGGATAAAAAGTAGCGGACCGGGGAATGACTGAGCCGGATAACCAAGTCGTATCATTTGCCAAGGCGGCGGCCATGCGCGGCCGGACATTAAAAATCGGAAATCCGCTCATATCCGAAGTGAACGCGGCCGGTTTTAGCGGCATCCGCGTGGAGAGCCTGGGCAAACAGGTGGGACAGGCCAATCTCCTTGCCGATGTGACATTCGAAGCTTCGCCCGGAAGCTGTTTCGGCATTTTGGGGGAAAATGGTTCCGGCAAAACAACGTTGTTGCGGCTTATCACCGGTCTGGCGTTCCCCACCGCCGGCGCCGTCACGGTATCCGGCAAAAACCCGCATACCGATACCGTGGGCGCGCTGGGCATGATCAGCGGCCTCATCGGCATCCCCGCATTTCATCCGCATATGAACGCGCATGACAACCTCGGCCTTTTTTGGGATGGCGACAGCGCCGCCGATACCCAGCGAATCATGGGCGCGCTACATACAGTCGGCTTGGCCGACGAGGCTGAAAAAAAGGTGGGGGATTATTCCCGCGGCATGTTGCAGCGGCTGGGGGTGGCGCTGGTCATCATGCAGGACCGCCCGCTGGTTGTCCTGGACGAACCAACGCAAGGGGTGGATGTCGTTTGGGCGGAAAAACTGTCCGCCCTTTTCCGCGAGATGGCGGAAAAGGGGAAACTGCTGTTGATAACAAGCCACGATTTCGATTTCATAACCGGCTTGTGCGGTCATGTGCTGATTTTGGACGGCGGCCGCACCGCCTATCAGGGGCGGTTAAAAGACATCGCGGAATTTCCCTACTATTTCCATTTGCGCGCGGAGCCATCGGAAAAAACACTGGAGGTGGTAAAGCGGCTTGATTTTGTGCATAGGGCCGCCCGCGTGGGAGAAGCCCTGGAGCTTACCCTCAAGGCCGAAAACACGAACATGCTGGTGGCGGAACTGGTGGCCGCCGGATGCCAAATACACGAGTGCGCCCTCCGGCATTATTCCGTGGCCGACCTTATCGCGCAACGCCGCGCGAAAACCGCGTAAAGTTGGATATCGCTTCAATCGGCAGGATAATCCAAAGGCGGACAAGCCGAAACGATGATTGACATTTTATAGCGTCACAGTAGTGTCCGGTAAAAAAGAGGATGGGGTTTCTAATTGCCTACCCCACTTAAGAATGGGATGTGTGGATCACCCTTTGGCGGCTTTTTTGATGCCCCATGCCACGTTCACCCCTTTGCGGCAAAAACGCGACACGAACTCCCCGAACGTCATCAGCGGGCAGTTGGTCAATATCCCCGCTTCGCTGCAATTGAAGATGCGCCGTTTCCGCTCCGGCTGCCAGGTGGCAAAGGCCCAGCCGAACCACTGTTTGGTGACGGCCATCGATTTCTGCGTTTTGAGCGCCCGCCCGAAGAGATCGCGCTCCTCCACGATCACATCCCCTTGTTGGTCGAATATCGATTCGGCCTCGAATGAATCGAAGTGGGTGCCGGCGGCATAGGCGTTGCCGCCGGGGTAGCCGAGGTCCTGCCCGATGAAGGCTATCGGGTCGGCACCGCTTTTAAAGGCCAGGTCGTACGCCACGGAAAGAACCGAGCCGCCCGGTATCAGCGCCCCCACCTGCGGATGGTTGAGGGATATTTTTGCCAATATCGGAATGTCGGGCGCATGTTTGTTGTAAAAAAAGAACGGGCCTTTCCACATCTCCCGAAGTGACGGGTGGACAATGGTGGGGGCTATGAGGGTGATGTTTTTTGTGTCGACCCCCTCGAAAAAATTGGACGTGTAGAGCTGCGGATCGAGATTCACCACGATATCCGGCACAAGGCCGAGCGCCGCAAGCGGTTTCAGCGCCGCGTCGCAGGCGATGACAACGCTTTTTCCCCGCGCCACCGCCAGCAGGCGGACGTTGCGGTCCAGCGACGGCCCGGCCCCCGCCAGCACGGCGGGAATACCCGCGAAGCGCCCGAAGAGTTTCGCCACGCCGGGGAGGGCGGCGATGGCGCCGCGGTTGAGCAGGTAGTTCTGTTCCCACCGTTCCGCCAGCAGGGCGATGGTGGCCTGTTTTACTTCGTAGAGCCGCTGCTCGTTCAAAGTATTTTCAGGCCCCTTCCGGCGAGCGCGCCGGTATACTCCCCCTTGTTGATGGAGAGCGTGCCGTTGACGAATACATAGTCGACCCCTTTCGGGTACGAAAGCGGATTTTCGTAGGTGGTGGTATCGGCGATTGCCTCCGGGCGGAACATCACGATGTCGGCCCAATAGCCTTCGCGCAGTTCGCCGCGCCCCGCCAGGCCGAAACGGCGGCAGGCCATCGTGCTGGTCTTCATGACCGCCTCTTCCATCGACACGAGCTTCCGCCCGAAAACGTACTCCGCGAAAAAACGCGGAAAGGTGCCGAAGGTGCGCGGGTGCGGCCGCCCGATGCCAAGCGGGCCGCCGACGGAGCGCGCGCCGGCATCCGAGCCGACCATCACGTAGTCCTTGGTCAGGATGCGGTCCATGTTTGTATCGTTCATGCAGAAGTAGATCGCCTCCACCTCGGTTTTTTCCTCCAGCAGTATGTCGAACACGAAATCGACCGGGTCTTTGCCGGTTATTTTGGCTCCCCGCGCGACGGTCACCCCCTGCATATCGTAATTCTTCGGCGTGACCACCTGCGACACCATCACGGTATCCCAGTATTCCGGTTCGGGGTGATTGGCCAAAATTTCCGCGCGCATCTTGTTCCGCGCGGCGGGGTCTTTGAGGAAGGCGATGGTGCCGTCGCGCCCGCCGTCGAACGCCCAGTCGGGCAGCACCACCTGCAAGCCGGTGTTGCTGGCGATGTAGGGGTAGCGGTCGCATTCGATATCCACCCCGTCGGCGCGGGCGGCCTCTATCATATTGAACACTGTATCCAGCTTGTGCCAGTTTTCCTTGCCGGCGGTTTTAAGGTGCGATATCTGAAGTTTCACGCCGGTGCGGCGGGCGATGTCGATCACCTCTTCGATGGATTCAACGAGGCGCGGCCCCTCGGATCGGATGTGGGTGGTGAAGAGTTTTCCGGCCTTGGCAACCTCCCCCACCATTTCCACCATCTCTTCCTTGGTGGCGAAGCAGGCGGGGGGATAGACGAGGCCGACGCTCATGCCGGCGGCACCCTGCGCCATGTTCTCGCGGATCATCCGCTTCATCGTTTCCTTTCCCTCCCCCGCGGCCGGCACGTCTTTGCTGCCGAGCACCGACGCGCGCAGGGTGTTGTAGCCGATGAGTCCCGCATAATTCACGGAACTTTTTTTCTTTTCCAGCCGCCGCCAATATTCGTCAAACGTCTTCCAATCCAGCGTGAGGCCGAACTGCTCCTTGTACGCTTCGCTCCGCACACGGAAGATATCGCCGCCGATGGGGGCGGAGCTGTAACCGCAGTTTCCCCCCACCTCGCTGGTCACCCCTTGCCGCAGTTTTCCCTCGGCGGCGGGGTCGATGAGAAGATAATAGTCGGAGTGCGAATGGACGTCGACGAAGCCGGGGAGGGCGCAATAGCCGGCGCCGTCGATTTCGACGGCGCCCTTTTCCGCTATCACGCCTATCTTGGCTATCCGCCCGTCCTTGATGCCGAGATCGGCCGCGGCGGAGCGGTTCCCTTCAAGACCGTAAAGGGTGGCGTTCCGTATGACGGCGTCGAACATATCTTCCTTTCCGGTTGGCGGCTAGGGGAGGTTTTGCGCCCGCGCGCCGCCCAACAGCTCCAAATAAACTTTTTTGTAAAAGCCGTAATTACGCAGGACTTTTTTAACATATTCCCGCGTTTCGGTGTACGGGATTCTTTCAACGAAGACCGAGGCGTCATCCATCGGGATGCGCCCCTTCCACTTGGCCACCGGGTTGGGACCCGCGTTATAGGTGGCCAACGCCAGCGGCAAATCCCCCTTTTCGTTTTTCACCAGCCCGGCCAGATAGCGGGCGCCGATGGCGATATTCCGCTCCGGTATCTGGAGCTGATCCGCCGTAAAGGACTCAATCCCCAACTCGCGCGCCATCCGCGCGGCGGTCGGCGGGATGACCTGCATCAGCCCCCGCGCATCGGCGATGGAAACGATGTCCGGATCGAAAATACTTTCCTGCCGGATAACCGACAGGATAAGAAACGGGTCTATTTTATTTGCGGCGGCCTCGTCCGCCACGGCGCGCCAGTGGGCGACGGGAAAAATGAGGAGCGAAAGAAAATCGAGATAGTCCTTTTCGACGCTCTCTTTCAGGATGGTATCCGCCTCGCGGAACACGCACTGATAGCACTCCGCGCCGTGGTACTGAACCGCCAGCCAGGTGCGGGTCTCCCGCCGGAAGGGGGTCTCGGCCGCCACGATGTCCAACAGATCGCGCGCGCGGCCGGTGAAACCGAGCCGCATCCACGCCAGCGCCGATTCATAAGCCCAAACTCCTTTGGGGGAAAGGGACGGCTTTTGGGCGAAGCGGCCCATCCCCTCGCGGATACGGACGGCGGCGGTTTCGTGGAACTGGCCGCCGGGCGGCGCCGGAAGTTCCACCGGAACACGGTAGCTGATGCCGCCACCATTTGTCAGCAACGTATAGTACGAAAGCGGATATTTTTTGAGCAGCCGCTCCAGCGGGGCGGAAAAGTCACTCGCCCGCATCTGCCGGGAGCGGATAATCCAGTAGAGCGCCATCGGCGCGGCGCCGGAATTCTCGTCGCGGTCCGCCAGCCGCTGAAACGCCGTTTCGGCGCCGGCGTAATCACCGTCCATATAGCGGAGCCAGCCGGCATACCACAGCGCCAGTTCCGCCGCCGGTGACGAGGGATAAACCGCCGCCGTCCGCTCGAATTTTTTTATCGCCTCCGCGCGGCGGCCGGCGCTTTCGTCCAGCCGCCCCAGCATATAAACGGCCGGCGCGGCGACATCCGAGCTGGGGGATTCCTTCAGTATTTTGTTGAGCAGCTCGGCGGTCTTGCCGCTCTCATCGCGGTTCCAGCTGATCCGCGCGGCGCGGTAGAGCGCTTCGCCGCGAAGCTTGGGGCCGGCGGCGCGGGCCGCATGGTTGTACGCTTCCATCGCGTCGTCCTTATTCCCCAGCCGCTCCCTCGCCCGCCCCAAGTGCAGATAGAGTTCCGCGCGGTGTCCGGGGGTAAAGCTGCCTTTATCAAGGCTTCCGATGTAAGCCACGGCATCCTTGTACAGGCGGTTTTGCATTAACGCCGCCGCCCGCTCCAGCTTTTTGCCGGCTGACGCGGTCAGGAATAACCCTTTGCCCGAACTTTTCAGCCGGTCCATCTGAACTTTGGCGTCGGCGGCAAATGGCGCCGCCGGATACCCAAACCAGATTTCGGCCCACGCGGCGTGGGCGTCCACAATCTTCCCCTCCGCCTCGAAACACCGGGCCAAAAGCTGATACGCCCGTTCGGGCGCCTTCGCCCCCTTTGCAAGCCGCTCTTTGAGGAGTATCTCCGCCTTCGCATACAGTCCAGTGTCCATCAGCGCCTTGGCCTTCATCAACGCGGTTCCTTCGGCCAGCGGCGAATAGGGAAACCGTGCATATAGCTCGTCCGCCGCCGCGATCACCTGCCCCGGCTGGCCCGCCGCGGCGTACGCCTCCATGGCACTCAACAGCGCCCAGTCCCCCAGGAGCGGATCGGCGGCTGCCTCGCGCAAAAGCGGGGCCGCCTCGGCGGGCTGTTGCAGTTCCTTGAGCGCCAAGCCGCGGATATAGGCGCGCGCGGCTTTCTGGGCGCTGTCCTCCGTGGGCGGCAAGGCGTTAAGCGTCTCTATTGCCCGTGGAAAATCCTTTTTCTTCGCCAAACGCCCCGCTTGTTCCAACGAGGGAGGCTGTATGCCGTTGGACGGCTTTGCGGTGATTGTTGCGCCCACTTCGGGAAAAACCTGGATTTCCTGGGCGCCGGCGGCGGGGGTCTGCGTCTGATAGTCCGGCATCTCGGTATCGGCCGGCGATTGCGCACGCGCGGCCGGGGCGAACGCCAGCATCGCCGCAAACAAGAGCATCCCCCACCGTTTCATGTTTTCCGTCCCAAAAAATAATCCGCGATAAACGCCGCCGCGCCGCCGGTTCCCAGCGCATCGGCATTCACCCAAATCCCCCCATGCACGGAGGAAAACCATGTAATCTGCCGTTTGGCGTAGTGGCGCGTCGCCTTTTTTATTTCGGCGGCCAGCGCCGCCCCATCCAATTCGCCGCGCAGGTGTTGAACCGCCTGACGGTAGCCGACGCTCATCAGCGGCTTGCAGTCCGCCGCATACCGCGCGAGCAGCGCCTTGGTTTCGTCCAACAGGCCATGCACAAGCATCGCGTCCACGCGATCCTCGATCCGTTGATAAATGATACCGCGCGGAGCGGTGATGATAAAGAAAACAAAATCGTACGCGGGGGGCGGGGGCGGCACGTTTTTTTGCGGCAGCAACGCGTTTTCGATTCCGCGGACGATGCGGTGCCGGTCGTTGGGGTGCAGCGCGGTGGCGCGCGCGGGGTCAAGTTTTCCGAGGCGGGTGTACAGGACGGGCAAGGAAGTCTCCAGCAACTCACGGCGCAGAGCGGGATCAGACTGCGCACCGCCATGCAATCCCTCCAGCAGCGCTTTGATATAAAGCCCGGTGCCGCCGCAGACAATCGGCGTTTTGCCGCGCGCCACAATGCCGTCGATGGCAACGGCGGCGGCGGCGCGGAAATCGGCTAGGGTGAACGGCTGATCCGGCTCCACCACGTCTATCAGGTGATGCGGCACGGCGCGGCGCATCTCCGCATCCGGTTTGGCGCTGCCGATATCGCAGTGGCGGTACGCCTGCACCGAATCGGCGCTGACGATCTCGCCATCCACCAATTGCGCCACCCGCGCGGCGATGGCGCTTTTCCCGGCGCCGGTGGGCCCGCCGATAATCAGCAGGCGGGGCTTTGGCGCGTCGACAGGCTGCCGCCCCCCTCCGCTGTCATCCTGAGCCGCAGGCGAAGGATCTCTTTCCGGAAAGAGATTCTTCACTACGTTCAGAATGACATGCATAAACAGTTTTTCAACACCCTGTCAGAGGACATCGAATTTCCCGTAGATGGCATTCATCGCGGCGGTGTAGCCGCCATCCGGGGCGTAGACGATGAACGGCGGCTTCACCGTAACGCGGTTGCGCCCCCCTTTCACCGCCTCCGCCAAAACCAGGAACGGGTCTTCCCCTTCGCGGCTCTGCACATACCGGACGGTGCGCGGCGCGAAGCCGCATTCATGCAAAAGGTGCATCAGTTCCGTGCTCCGCTCCGCGAGATGGACAAGGCAAAACACGCCGCCATCGCGCAACAAATGACGCGCGGCCGTAACAAGCTCCTCCAGCGTGAGCGCCACCTCGTGGCGCGCCACCGCTTTGTCGCCGTCCGGATTCATCCGGCCATCCCCCGCCTTGCGGTACGGCGGGTTGCTCACCGCGAGATCGAACGCGCCGGGGGGGAACAGATTTGCCGCCGCGCGGATATCGGCGTTGACGAACAACGCGTGCGGCGCGTTGCCGCGCGCATGCGGAAGGCCGCTCTTCCGTATATCAACGCCGACAAACGATGACGCGGGATACATTTTGCCCAACAACGCGGTGAGGATGCCGTTGCCCGTGCCAAGATCGATGGCGCGGGCCGCCGTTGCGGAAGGCAGACATTCAGCCGTAAAACCGGCCAGCAAAAACGGGTCGAGCGAATAGCGATAGCCGGTGGAGGGCTGGGTAAGATTATCGGCCACGGTGGTGCTGCTTCGCGCCGGTCAAGCCTGCACGTTGATCTTGCCGCCTTTGCCGGCCGCTCCGCCCTGGGCGCCGCCCGGCCCGCTGGCATAGGTATCCGCCGCCTTGCCGGTCGGCCCGGCCGCGTTTGCCGCCGCGGCGGAAGCGCCCGCGGCCTCGTTTCCGGGGGGAGGGGCCGCTTTCTTTTTCACGGGGTACATGCCCCCCGAAGCTCCCGCCTTTGCCACACTTTCTGTTGCCATACTTACATTGTAAGGCCCACCCGCCCGCGGGGCAACCGGCGGCAAATTGCGGTATCATTTAACGATGGCATACACCATTGAAGCGCAAAACCTCGTCAAGACCTTCACGGTGGACGAATCGGGCAAAGGGCTGCTCGGCGCGGTGAAGGCGCTCTTCAGCACGAAGAAGCGGATCATCCACGCCGTGGAGAACGTCAACTTCGGCATCGCCCAGGGGGAATTCGTCGGCTACGTCGGCGAGAACGGCGCGGGAAAAAGCACCACCATAAAAATCCTCACCGGCATCCTCGTCCCCACCGGCGGCGTGGCGCGGGTGAACGGCGTCGTGCCGTACGAAAACCGGCGGACGAACGGCATGAACATCGGCGTGGTCTTCGGCCAGCGGACGCAGCTCTGGTGGGATCTGCCGGTGCGCGAAAGTTTTGAAATCCTCCGCGTGATCTACCGCGTGCCGAAGGGGGACTTTGACGCCACGATGGCGCGTCTCACAAAGGGTCTGGGTCTCGACGGCCTGATGGAGATGCCGGTGCGGAAGCTCTCGCTCGGCCAGCGGATGCGGTGCGACATCGCCGCGGCGCTCGTCCACCGCCCGGCGGTGCTCTTTTTGGACGAGCCGACCATCGGCCTCGACGTGCTTGCCAAGGAAAATATCCGCTCCTTCCTGAAAGAACTTAACGGAAAGGACGGCACCACCATCATCCTCACCACGCACGACATGAACGACATCGAGCAGCTCTGCAAGCGGCTCATTATCCTGGACAAAGGACGCATCATCTACGACGGTCCCACCGAAGAGCTGAAAAAGAAATTTCCGCACGACAAAATCATCGAAGTCGATTTCGAAAACGAGGTAACGGAGCTTCCATTGGTGCCGGTGCTGGTGCCGGTGCGGCGCGAGGGGAAGAAGATGTGGCTCCGCCATGCACACGATTCATCCGGGCTGGCGCTGGCCATCGGCAAACTGGCGAGCCTTTATCCGGTGAAAGACCTCTCGGTGCGCGAACCGTCGGTGGAGATCATCATCCGTTCCATCTACGAAAAAACAACGGCGCTTCCCGCATACGCGCCGGGGGAGAAGGCGGCACAATGAACCTCGCGGTATTCGGCAAATTCGCCGCCGTATCGTTCCAGAAGGAGATTGCCTACCGTTTCGACTATTTCATGGCGGTGCTCAACGGCTTCCTGTACATCTTCGTCTTCACCGCGCTCTGGCGGGCGCTCTACGCGCAGGGGGGCGGCGTGGGGGGGTTCACCGCCGCCAGCATCACGGCGTACGCGGTGACGGCGATGGCGATACGGATTTCGTTTTCGATGGATGACACCACCATCGCGATAAAAGTACGCGATGGCTCCATCGCCACCGACCTGATCCGTCCCGTCTCCTTTTTCATGATGAACCTGGCGCAGTGCATCGGCTTTTCCGCCTTCCACACCGCGGCGCGGGGCGTGCCGATTCTCATTTTCTCCGTCTTCCTCTTCAAGCTCGACATCCCGTTCACCGCGCAGGGAACGGCGCTGGGCGCGCTTTCACTCGTGATGGGCTACCTCATCCTCTTCATGCTCAACTACCTCTTCGGGCTGATCGCCTTCTGGGTCATCGAAGTCTTCCCTTTCCAACTGATGAAGTACGGCCTGCTGAACCTGCTGGGGGGAAGCGTGATACCGGTGGATTTATTTCCGGCCTTCATGAAACCGTTCATCGCGCTGCTGCCGTTTCAGCACATCTTTTCCACCCCCGCCGCCATACTGGTCGGCCATGCCGCGCCGGAGCGGGCGCTTGTCATGCTCACCGAGCAGGCGGCATGGGTCGGCATCATGGGGGCGGCGAGCCTGCTTGCCTGGAACGCCGCGAAAAGCCGCCTGGTGATACAGGGGGGCTGATGGAAACGCTGAAAATATACGCCACGCTGGCGCTCCTTTCGGTGCGGGCGCGGATGGAATACAAGGCGTCGTTCCTGTTATTCCTCGTTGCCATCCTCTTTTTCTACCTCGCCCAGCTGGGGCTGCTGATCGTGGTGCTGGCCCGCTTCAAGGAAATCCACGGCTGGACAACGGGCGAGATAGCCTTCCTCTTCGGCCTGCTCACTTTTTCGCAGGGATTCACCACCCTCTTCTTCAACGCGCTGGTCAATTTCGACCAGATGCTGATTCAGGGGGAATTCGACCGGACGCTCGTCCGCCCCTTGAGTCCGCTGGGACAGGTGGTTTTCTCCCGGTTCGAGGCTTCCACCGTGGCGCACTTCTTTTTGGGGGCGGTGGCGCTGTATTACGGCGCAAAGTATTCAGGGATCGAGTGGAGCCTGAAAAAGGACTTTTTCCTGCCGTTCGTCATCGTGGGCGGCGTGATGATACAAAGCGCCATGCGGCTATCGGTCTCCGCCGTTGCGTTCTGGACGCTGCGGAACTCCTCGCTGGTCCACATCGTGGTTTTTTCCAGCAAGGAGTTCATCCTCTACCCCGTCAGCATCTACAGCCACGGGGTGCAGTTCTTCCTGACGTTCCTCTTCCCCATCGCCTTCGTGAACTTCTACCCGGCGCAATATTTTTTGGATAAAACCGGCGAGAACCTCTTCCATCCCGCCTTGCAGATGGCCACGCCGCTGGTCGGCGCGCTCCTCTTCGCCCTCTCACTGTACGTCTGGAAACGCGGCATAGACCACTACCAATCCAGCGGCAGCTGAATTCCCCGGACAAGGTTACCGGGAGGCGGGGGAATCTTTGGGGGCGGGCGGCTGTGGGGCGGTTTTCAGGCCGCAGCCGGAAAGCGGTGCAAGGAGGGCAACAAGCAACGCCACCGCAATGATGGCCCTCCCTCTAATGCTCATTTGTCCAGTTCCTGTTTCGCGGCGGCTATCTGCTCCAAAATCTCTTTCTTCGCGGTGGAGCCGAACGTTTTCTTCCGGTCGGGGGATTTTGTGGGATCGAGATAATCGAACACATCCTTTTTGAACAGCGGACTGTGCGCCCGCAAATGCGCAAGCGTCAGATCGGCGAAGGTCATCCCCTTCTCCTCGCACTCGCGGACGATGGCCCCCACAACGTGGTGCGCCTCGCGGAACGGCATCCCCCGCAACGCCAAATAGTCGGCGAGGTCGACCGCCGTTAGAAATCCGTTCTTCACCCGCGCTTCCAGCAGCTTCACGTGGAACTTCATCTTTTTCACGAAATCCGTGGCGAGCGGCAGCGCTGCGAGCGCCTGTTCGCAGCTGTCGAAAAGGCCGATTTTGTCTTCCTGTAAATCCTTGTTATACGCCAGCGGCAACCCCTTGATGATGGTGAGCAGGCTTATCAGGTTGCCGTTCACCCGGCCGGTCTTGCCCCGGAAAAGCTCCAGCAGGTCGGGATTTTTTTTCTGCGGCATGATGGAGCTGCCGGTGCAGTATTCGTCGGGCAGATCGACGCAGCCGAACTCGCTGGACGAATAGATGATGAGGTCCTCGGCGAAGCGCGAGAGATGCGCGAAGAGGAGCGCGGTGGCGGCGAGGAATTCCACCGCGAAATCGCGGTCGGAAACGGCGTCGAGCGAGTTGGCCGAAATCGCCCCGAAGCCGAGCAGGTTGGCGGTTACCCGGCGGTCGATGGGATAATTGACCCCCGCCAGCGCGCCGGAGCCGAGCGGCATCACGTTGGCCCCCTGCGCCGCGAGGTGGAAGCGCTCCTCGTCGCGCCGGAACATCTCCTGATACGCCATGAACCAGTGGGCCACGCGTATCGGCTGCGCCTGCTGCATATGGGTGTACGAAGGCATCACGGCGTCAACGTTCTTTTCCGCCTGCGCCACGAAGGCGCGGCGCAGCCCCGCTATGAGTCCGGCGATGGCGATGGCGTTCTCGCGTGTGTAGAGCCGCACGTCGGTGGCCACCTGGTCGTTGCGGCTGCGGCCGGTGTGGACCTTCCCCGCCAGCGGGCCGATGATCTCCGTCAGCCGCCGCTCGATGTTCATGTGGATGTCTTCGTCCTCGACGCGGTACTTGAATTTGCCGGCGCGTATTTCCGCCGCGACCTTCTTGAGGCCGCCGACTATTTTCTTCAGTTCCCCCGGCGTGAGGATGCGCGCCTTGTGCAAAGCGGTGGCGTGCGCCACATTCTGCATCACGTCGTATTCAGCCAGTTTTTTATCGAAGCCGATGGACGCGCCGTATTCCAGAAACGCCTTCGTCTGCGCGGCCTTGAACCGGCCGCCCCACGCCTTGTTTTTCATGTTTCCCCTTACCCTGTTTCAAAAAGTTTAGCACAGAATCACGCGGCCGCGCGCGGGAAAACCCTTGCCCGCGCCAGCCTCCTCTGTTACTGTTTTCGGAAGAGCAAAAGGAGTCAACAATGAAAAACCGGTTTCTCGACGCGATGAACTTCCGCCACGCCTGCCGCGAGTTCGCCCCGGCCAAACCGGTGGGTGGAGAAGAGCTGGACTATATTCTTGAAGCGGGGCGTCTCTCCCCCTCATCCATGGGAATGGAGCAGTGGCATTTCCTCGTGGCGCGCGGCGGCGCGATGAAGAAAAAGCTGCGCGCCGCGTGCAAGGATCAAAAACAGGTGGAACAGGCCAGCGTGGTGGTGGTCATTCTGGCGAAAACCGCCGACATCCACCCGGACGCGCCGCACTTCCGCGAAATCCTGCATAAGCGCTTCGGCGACCGGTGGGAGGCGAGGCTGGATTATTACAGGAGCTATTACGATAGTGTCAACGCGGCTGAATGGAGCGTGGCGCAATGCCATATCGCGGCGGCGAACATGATGACCGCCGCGGCCTTCATCGGTATCGACAGTTGCCCCGTCGGCGCTTTTGATGCGGATACGCTGATGGAAGCGGTCGGCGCCGATCCGGCGCGGTATGTGCCGGCCCTGGTGATCCCCTTCGGCCATCGCGCCCAAGAGCCGAAACCGCGCAACCGCCTGCCGTTCGACGAAGTGGTCACCCGCCTCGACTGATCACCGGCGTTATCAGCCCGTCCGGCGCGGCTTTTTTACTGGGACGGCGTCCTTCCAATTCCACCACTTCAGCTTCGTGGGAGCGCGTCCCCCTTCGGCGTAGTAGACCGCGCAGCGGCAGACGTAAAGCAAGCAGCGGTCTATTTGTTGACCCTGGGCGCGGCAGATCGCTTCGTAAATCGCTTCGGGGTCGCGCCCTTTCAGATCGGCCACCGTCCGTATGCCGGCCCCCTCAAGATAGACGGCGATACTCGGCCCGATGCCGGGTATTTCTTGCAGGGGCGAAGTGGCGCGCCCCCGCATTATTAAAGTCCCCGGAAATCGGGACCGCTGCCGTGCAAAGCGGCGTTCACCCGGATGTTCTTTTCCGGACAAACGATGTCACAGGTGCGGCACTGTACGCAGTTTTCCAAAGCCATCTGGTGGCTCTTCGCGCCATCTTTCACCAACACGCTATGCACCTCGGCGGTGCAATCCCCAACGCACGGCGGCGGGTTGTTCCCCGCCTCGAAGCGGGCGATGCACTTTTTGCAAACCGCCGCGTCGAATTCCTTGATGTGGTCGTTGCCCTCGTGGTAATGCGTATGCGCGTAAAAAACCACGTCCGGCGTGAGATACAGGGTGTTCTTCGCAAACCCTTCCGGCTCGGCCAACGGCGCGGCTTGGTGATCCGGTTTGGAGCAGGTGCGGTCTTCGGGCAGCCGAAGTTCCCCGCAGCCGCCGCCACCCATCTGCTTGAGCAGGTTCAAGCCGCCCCCAATGAGGCCGCCCGGCCCCGTGAAGAACGCCTTGACGCCGCCGCTCATCATGCTTCCTTTGTCCAGCCCCTTCAGCACGACGGGGAGGTAATCGCTAAAGAGCGCCCTGTTCTCGTGGAATGCGTGGCGATAATAGCGGCTTGCTTTCAGTTCCTGTCCCACCCAGCCGTCCAGCAGCGCCTTTTGGTATGAAGCCAGCGCCGCTTTGGACGTATCGTTCTTTTGCAGCGCGGCGAAGGCCGCATCGGCGGCGGCCATGGCGCTTTCCATCGCTTTGTCCACGCCGGAGAATCCCTTGATGTCCATCGTGCCGGCGGCATCCCCCACGATCATCGCGCCATCCACCGCCAACTCCTTCGGCATGGCGAACCATCCCGCTTCGGGGATGATGGACGCGCCATAGCGGGCAAGCTTTCCCCCTTTGATCATCCGCTGCACGAAGGGGTGCTTTTTCATCGCCTGCAAAATCTGCGGCGGCTGGAGATTCGGGTTTGGCCCATCCAGCCCCGCCACCATGCCGATGGCGAGTTTTTTGTCTTTCAGGCCGTAAATGAAGCCGCCGCCAAAGTTGCCGTCCATCAGCGGATAGCCGAGGGTGTGCCAGACCTTGCCGGAAAAATCCTGCTCGGTCTCCCACACTTCTTTCACGCCGACGGCGTACGTTTGGTTGCTCTGCGCCAGGTTGAATTTTTCAACGAGGTCGCGCGACAGCAACCCCTTGTCGGCGAAGATGGTGATCTTGGCGTGGCAGTTATCCTGCTCAGGCGCGCCGGTATCGTCCACCCGCACACCGGTCACCCGCTGGCCGCTGTAAAGAATTTCCTGCGCGGCAAAGCCGTTGTAGAGATCGACCGCGACGGCGGTATCCTTTGTTTTCTCTAAAAGGTTTTCCGCCATCCATGCGCAGACGTTGGAAAGCGAGAGGATGAGGTAACCGGTCTTGTTCATCTCCGGCATGGCAAGCGTGGCAAACGGCACATCCTTCGCCCGGCGCGCGCCAAGCAGCGTTAAGTGGCTCTCGGCGCATTTCCCTTCCAAGGGGAAACCGTTCGTTTCGTAATCGAGGAACAGCTTCTTCACCGAGCGGGGGTTGCTCACCGCGCCGCTCAACACGTGCGCCCCGAAGTTTTTCGCCTTTTCCAGCACGGCGATCCGCAGCGGCGTTCCCGCCGCTTTCGCGCCGTCCACCAGACGGTGCGCGGCGGTCAGGCCGGCGATGCCGCCGCCCGCTATCAATACGTCATATTCGATGCGCTTCATGCGGCCCTCACAAACTCTTCGCTTTCGCCAGCTTCATCAACTCGCGCTTGAGCACCGGCGCAACCTGAAACAGGTCGCCCACGATGCCGTAGTGGGCGAACTTAAAGATCGGCGCGTCGGCATCCTTGTTCACGGCGATGATGGTTTTGCTGTTGTTCATCCCGACCCGGTGCTGGATGGCGCCGGAAATGCCGAGCGCGATGTACAGCTCCGGCCGGACCGTCTTGCCGGTCTGCCCCACCTGGTGGGCATACGGTATCCACCCGCAATCGACGGCGCGGCGGCTTGCGCCGACCACCCCTTCATTGAAAATGGAAACGAGGTCGCGCACCACCGCGAAACCTTCCACCCCTCCGACGCCAAAACCGCCGGCGACGATCACCTTCGCGGCGGTGATGTCGACCGCCTTCGAAACATCGCGCACCGTTTCCACCACTTTCAGGCGGAAGTCGGCGGTATCAAATGTTACCGGCACGGCGATGATTTGCCCCGTGCGGGAACTGTCCAACGGCAACGGCTGCATCACGCCGATGCGGGTGGTGGCCATTTGCGGGTTTTTCCACGGCCCCAGGATGCGCGCCTTGAGGCTTTCGCCGAAGCTGGGGCGGATGGCGTACAGGATGTTATTGAACGTGCCGACTTTGTGCGGATCGGCTTTACCTTTGTGCTCGTAATCGCCGATGTCCAACTCGGTGCAATCGGCGGTGAGGCCGACTTCGAGGCTGGCGGCCACGCGGGGCGCGAGGTCGCGCCCGATGGTGGTGGAGCCCATCAGGATGATTGGCGGCGGCTCGGCCATGGATTTCAAAATGGTGAGCACGGCGCGGCGGTACGGCAGCGTGGCGTATTCCTTTAGCGCCGGGTCGTCCACCAGATAAACGATGTCGGCCCCCATATGAATGATGCGCTGCGCCATCGGCGTGACGTTGTGCCCCAGCAAAAAGCAGGAGACGCCGGTGCCAAGCTTTTGCGCCAGTTCGCGCGCGGCCCCCAACAACTCCGGCGTGATCTGCTGCAAGTCACCTTGCAGCTGTTCGGCCACCACGGTGACGTTGTTCTTAGCCATTGAGCATTTCCGCTATGTTGCGGCTGTCGGCGGCGAGGCTTTCCAGCAGGTGGGCCACTTCCGTTTCCACCGCCTCGCCTTCAAAAACCTTGCAGCTTCCGCCGACCTCTCCCAGCTTCCATGTTTTTCCCACCACGGTGGGGGAACCGACCAGCCCGGTGCGGGCGGCATCGGCCCCCACGGCGTCAAGCGATACGGACTTGATGCGCCGCGTCCGCTCTTCGGGGGAGCGGAGCATCTCTTTCACCTGGGCCACTTCGGTAAAGCGCTTGTGTCCCAAGGGGGTTGCGCTGTTGGCGACGGTTATCAGCAGCGGCATTGCGGTTTCCACATTTTGAAACCCGCCTTCCACCACGCGGCGCGCCATCACGGCCTTGCCGGTGACGGTCAACGATTCGCAATAGCTGATCTGCGGCAAGTCGAGCCGCTCGGCGATTTGCGGACCCACCTGCGCGGTGTCGCCGTCGGTCGTCTGAAGGCCGGTGAGGATGATATCCACCTGGCCGATGTAGCCCACCACCTTGTGCAGCGCGTAGGCTGTTGCCAGCGTATCGGAGGCGGCGAGACGTTTGTCGGTGAGGAGGATGCCATAATCGGCCCCGTGTTCAAGCCCTTCCACCAGCACTTCAATGGCGGGCGGCGGCCCCATGGTGACGCAGGTGACTTCGGCCCCCACGCTCCGTTTTATTTCGATGGCTTTTTGGAGGGCGTAGCGGTCAAAGTTATTGAGCATCCGCTTGGCGCGTGCGCGGTCGATGGTGCCGTCCGGATTGACGCCGGCTTTTGAGCTGGTGTCGGGCACCTGCTTTATAAAGACAACCACCTTGAGCACAATGCATCTCCCTTGCCCGGGTTGGGTAGTTTATAAGGCCTTACCCGGATAGTTTATAAGAAGCGGCCGGGGTTTTCCACCCGGCCGCGAAATATTCGAAAAACCCTTAGTGAATCGGGTTGGCGTACAAAAGGATCAGAACAATAACGAGCGTGTAGATGACCAGCGATTCGATAAGCGCCAGGCCGATCAGCATGTTCGGGAACAGGCGCTGGTAGAATCCCGGGTTGCGGGCCATCGCCGAAAGCGCGCCGGAAATGGCATGGCCCATGCCGATGCCGCCGCCGAGCGCCGCCAGGCCGAGGCCGACGACGCAGCCAAGCGCCATGTAGGTGAGCGCGCCGGAGGAACTGCCGCCAGCGGCGGCCGCCGCTTCCGCTTCCTGCGCGAACGCCGCCGGAGCCGCCGCCACGAGGGCGGTCAACGCCAGCAAAAAGAGGTTAAGTTTCTTCATCGTATAACTCCCAAAAAATGTGTTGAACCAAGCCTTGACCGAAGTGTGTAACCTGTTTCAGTGCTCTTCAGCCAAAGCGCCTTGTAAATAAACCATCGCCAACAGTAAAAACACGATCGTCTGCAGCAGGCCAGTGAATACCATGAACGCCATCATGAACAGCGGCAGCACCAGCGGCACCAGGAAAAGAAGGACGAGAACGACGAGGTCTTCCCCCTTGACGTTGCCGAACAGCCGCATCGCCAGCGTGATGGGGCGGGCAAGGTGCGAGATGATCTCTATGGGGAAAATAAGCCAGCTCAGCCACCAAACCGGGCCCATGAAATGCTTGAAGTAGGTGACAAAACCCTGCTTCTGGATGCCGACGAAGTTGTACACCACGAAGACGGTGAGCGCCATAGCGAGATTGGTGTTCACGTTCGAGGTGGGGGCGATGCAGCCGGGGACGAGACCGATCATGTTCGCGGTGAAAATGAAGAACGTCAGCGTGCCGAGCAGCGGGAGAAACCGTTTGCCGCCGTGGCCGATGACCGACTCCATGTTTTCCACGAGACCGACAACCACCGTTTCCACCATGTTGTGCCAGCCGGTCGGAATGAGCTTCATCGAAACGCGGATGGCGATGGTCAACACCGCGAACAGCGCCATCACCACCCACGTGTAGGTGACGTGCGGATAATGTTCAAGGCCGGGAATGGTCAAATATAAAAATGGCTCGCTCATACTTCCCCTCTTTTAAGTTCGGGCGCCGAGGCGAACACCGCCGCCACCACCACCGAGAGTCCCACAAGAAACGCCACCGGCTCTATGCCGAGGCGGATTATCACAAACAGTTCGGCCGCGAGAACCGCGTACCGCACCAGAAAGGAAAAAATGCCGGCGCTCTTGCCCGCGTCGGGCGCCACCCCCGGAATCACGATCCGCTTGAGCACCTGCGCGCCAAGGCGGAAATTCGCCACCGCCACCAGTCCGCCGACCACAACCGCCAGCGCGTGCGCGTTCGTGTAAAAAATCGCGGCGCAGAAGGCAAGCATGGCGGTGATAACCAGCGCCTTAACGGTTATTATCCGGTCCATTCCCACTTTTCGTTCCCCTTGCAACCGTTCTATATATGTTCAAAAACCCGGCCGCCACACCCAACAGCATGAACACAAGCATCAGAACCGGCTGGGTGCCAAGCCATTTATCCAGCCAATACCCCATGCCGAACCCGATAAAAATGGAGACGACCAGTTGCGTCCCCACGCTCGCGAAAACCGTCAGTTCGATGTAGCTGGGACCGCGTTTCCCGTCTTTTTTATCCAACGCCAATCCGTTCTAAAAATGTCCGGCAATGCTATCAGCATCCTCCGCCCCTGTCAAACGGATTTGGGCCTTATCATTCAACCCGGATTCACCCTATAATCCACCCCATGCGGACGATCAAGGCGGCGTTTTTGGACCGCGACGGCACCATTAACATCGACAAGGGATATATCAGCTCGCCGCGTGAGATCGAGCTTATTCCCGGCGCGGCTAAGGCCATCAAGCTTCTGAACGAGGCCGGTTACGCCGTGTTCGGCGTCAGCAACCAGTCGGGGGTGGCGCGCGGGTTTTACGGCATTGAAGAAGTGCTGGCCGTGAACCGCCGCGTGGAGGAACTGCTCTCCTCCGAAGGGGCATATATAAGGGAAATCCTCTACTGCCCGCACCACCCGCGCGGCATGGTGCCGGAGTACAGCATCACGTGCAAATGCCGCAAACCGCTGCCGGGAATGGTGGACGCCGCGCGGCAAAAGCACGGCTTCGCCATCGCGGACGCTATCGTCATTGGCGACAAGATATGCGACGTGGAACTGGGCAGGAACATTGGCGCGCGGACGGCGCTGGTGGAAACCGGTTTCGGCGCGGAGGAGAAAGTAAAGATCGATTGCGGAGAAGCCCCCGCGCCGGACGTTTTCGCCCCCTCCCTGCTGGAAGCGGTTATCGCCCTGCTTGGCGCGCCGCCACGCGGGTAATTTAGGCTCCCCCCTCCCCCGCCATCTGTTGTATCATCCCTTCTTGATTATGACCGGCACAACTGACGACAAACATCGGCATGGCCCCCGCCGCCGCCCGGCCATTCCCGCGCTTGCACGCGCGGCGTTGCTGGCGGCGCTGCTGGCGCTGACCCTCCCCGGCGCGGCGCTGGCGGACGACATCGAAGACCGGCTCGACCGGATCATCGGCAACCCCTGCCTTAAGAGGGGACGGGTCTGCATGGTGGTGCGCTCGCTCAAGAACGGCAACACCATCTACGAAAAAAATCCCGACCTCCTGATGACCCCCGCCTCCAACATGAAGATCATCACCGCCGCCGTGGCCCTGAAAACGCTTAAGCCGTGGTACAAGTTCGACACCATCTTCTCCTACACCGGCACGCGCAAAGGGGAAACCATCGAGGGCGACCTGGTGGTGAGCGGCCGCGGCGACCCGCACCTCGTTTCCGAAGACCTCTGGCTGATCGCCAACGAGGTGCGCAAACGCGGCATCACCCGCATCACCGGCGGCATCATCCTCGACGACGGCTACTTCGACGGCGAGTTCTTCCCGGCCGGATGGCGGCTTTCCTCCATACGCCGCGCGTTTGAAGCGCCGCTCAGCGCGCTTGCGCTCAATTTCAATACCGTGACGGTGATGATCTACCCCGACCCGTCCGGCGCAAAGCCGATGGTGGTGGTCGATCCGGCCACCCCCTATTTCAAGCTGGTGAACCGGATGACCTACGGCAACGGGGGCCGTAAATTCGTGGCGATACGGATGAAGCCGCGCCCCGGCGGCGGCGAGACGATGGAAGTGCTGGGGCGCATCCGCCCCGGCGGCGGCGAGCTGACCTACTACCGCGCCGTGGCCAACCCTGTGCGCTACTTCGGCGACACCTTCAAAACACTGTTGACCGGCATGGGTGTGGCGGTGGACGGAGGCATCCTGAACGCGCCCCCTTCGCGCCCCACCACCAAATTTTTTGTGCATAGCTCGCGGCCGCTCCTGCATCAGGTGATGGACATGAATAAATTCAGCAACAACTTCATGGCCGAACAGATACTCAAGACGGTCGGCGCCGAAAAGGTCTCCGCCCCCGGCACCATCAACAAAGGACTGACCGTGGCCGAATCGGTGATGGCCGAATGGGGAATCACGCAAGACCGTTACCGCTTCGTCGACGGATCGGGACTCAGCAAGGACAACAAGGTATCATGCTCGGCGCTCACCGACGTGCTGGACCGCCTCTACCACGAGTTTGAAGCCGGACCGGAATTCATAAGCTCGCTGGCGGTGATGGGAAAGGACGGCAGCGTGCGCGAGCGCGATATCGGCGCCTCCAACCCGGTGAAAGTGAAGACCGGCACGCTGGACTCGGTATCGGCCATAAGCGGCTACTACCCGCTGAAGAACGGCGACGTGCTGGGATTTTCGATGATCTTCAACGACCTCGCCTGCTACAACGGCATGGCGCACCAGATTCAAAACCACCTGCTGACGGAACTTTCATCGCTCAACGGCCACGCGGCCGAATAGCCGCTCCGTTTTTTCCGCGCGCAACAAATCGCCGGTCTTAATTCCGCATAAACTTGCATAAACTTGACGGAACAAAACCGTCCATCGGTGGTAGAATGGTGGCGAAGGCGTAACTTTTGTTTGGGGGTAACTTATGCTTACCACAGTGCTCATTGCATCTTTTGTCCTGCTCACATTGCTGGTCCTGGGAAAAGTGGCCTACGCCATGCTCGGCCCGCGCCCCTACCGGCGCAACGATGATGACCCGTTCAAGATCGGCTCCACCGCGTGGTCCCTGTATGGACCGGGCAGCGAACGGTGGAAAGAACGCTACGGCGAACGGGAATCCTGAAAAGCGCCACCCGGTGGAAACACAACGGTGTCTCCACCGGGTGGCGGCGCGGGCGTAGTGTCCTTTTTCAACAGATAGACCGACGATAACACCAGCGCCATTCCCGCAAGTTGCGCCAACACCAACCGCTCGTTGAGCAAAAATCCCGCGGCCAGCACCGTCACGGCCGGACCGCTGTTCTGTACCAGCGCCGCCTTCGATGCTCCCAACGCGCGGATGCCGTAAAAAAACAGCATGAAGGGGACGAACCACGCCACGCTGCCAAGCAGGAGAACGATCACCCACGTTTTCAGGCCGAGAGCCAGCGGCGGCATGCCATAGAGCGCCTCGGCGTAAATGAACATGAAGGCGGTGATGTGAAACGCCGCCACTAATGGGCTTTTACGCTCCATGTATTTTTCAAATGCCAGCATCGCCGCCGAAGAGCAGAGGTTCGCCAGCATCGAATACCCCACCCCGGCCATCGAGCCGGCCACCACCGCTCCCAGATTGCCAATCCCGATGACCGGCAGGAGCAGAAGGGCGACGCCGGCAAACGATACCGCGAGGCTAACGACCTTGAGCGGCGTAATGGGAGAACGCCCCAGCCTCCATGCCATCAGCACGGTGATCGCGGGGCTGACCGCCCCCAGCAGCGTGGATACCGACGCCCCCAACAATTCGATGGAATGGATGAAGCAGTACATCGCCCCTCCCATCCCCGCCACGCTCACCACCGACACGAACGCAAAATCGCGCATGGAAAGGGCCGAGCTTTTGAGTTGGCGGAAAAAAAGCGCCGTGACGGCGAACAGCGGCAACGCCACCATCATCCGCAGCACCAGGATGTGCTCCGGGCTGATCCCCTCGTTAAGCCCCATCCGTATGAGAACGGGGCCGAGGCCGAACAACAGCGTGGCAACGATCATCTGAACCATTAATGCTTTAACCTTTTCCTGCCATATAAATATTATATCAACCGGCACAATCACCGACGGAAGAATAATCCTTCCCCGCAACAATCATGTATAACCGCCCCCCTTACCTTCCGGCCAACATATCTATCTATTTGATTTAAAAACCGTTTATGGCATAATTATAATCACCATGAATGGTACGCGCTCTTTTGCAAGCCCCCTTATCCGGGCGGTCTTGGTGTTGCTCGCCGCCGTGGGGGCCTGCCAGCAAGACAAGCACGTGTGGTCGCCGGAGGATATGAAATCGAGCAACTACTACTACTCCGCGCAACGGGACAACCGCGAAGCGACCCGCATCATCAACCGCGCCGGGGAGGTTTTCTCGGTGGGGGAAAAAGAAAAAGTGATAAAGCTCACCGACAATGCGCTGGCCAGCGCCCGGATAGTGCAGGACGGTTTTTTGGACAAGGTGCATCCAGAGTTCAAGAAGCATTTCCGGGGCGAATTCCAGACCGCGCTGGAACTGGCGCGGCGAAATCTGGATAACCCGGACTCTAAAACCGCGCATCGCTCGGAAGAGCTTTTTTCCGCGTTTGTGGACTGGTATAACGCCAACCGCGACAACATACATATGCCGCCGGCGTACTGATGCCCTCCAACATCCGCCGCATCCCGCTGATAGCCCTGCTGATCTTTGCCGCCTGCAGCCCGATACGCGGCGACTGGACCTCGCAGGAACTGGAAGCCGCCGCGCACTTCTACAAATCGCAGCGGGCGAACAAGGAATACCTCCGGATCGTGCGCGGCGGCGATTTCAACCGCAAATTCACCTACCAGGAGAGCGTGGAACTGCAAAAGGAGATGAAAAAAGCGCTGAATGAAGCGCTGCAGGTGATGGCGGACCCGTCTTTCCTGGGGAAGGTGCATCCGGATATGCGCGAGCATTACCGCAACGAGTACGTCCGCTCGCTGGAGATGACGCTGCAAAACATGGATCAACCCAATCCCGACATCGCCGAACTGGCGGACAACCTCTACAACAGTTATGTGGAGTGGTATGTCGGCCATCAGAAGGAATTCCGCATCCCGAAAGAAAATTGACCGCGTGGGCCGCCACGCGGCGATTGAACCTTTCTTCTCTCTTGTACGTCAAAACTATATAATGGGATTCAGAGTTCGTTGCGCCATGAAAAAAAGGATCGCTGCATGAAGAAAGCGCTTATTATCGGCATCATCGCGCTGCTCGCGGCGGGCGGCGGCTACTACGCGTACCATCAACGGGAAACCGGCGAACAGGAATACAAAACCGCCACGGCGGAACGCGGGCCGTTGCGCTCCGCCGTGTCCGCCACCGGCACGGTGAATCCCGTGATGTCGGTTTTGGTCGGTACGCAGGTCTCCGGCCGGATCAGCGCGCTTCACGCCGATTTCAACTCCCTCGTTAAACAAGGAGAACTGCTGGCGGAGATAGACCCCACCGCTTTTGAAGCGCAGCTTGAGCAGGCGACCGCCAGTTTGGCGGTCGCCGTTGCCGCGCGGGAACGGGCCGGGGCGAGCCTGCACGACGCCGAGCGGAGCCGGCGCCGCACCAAGGAACTTTTCGACGCACAGGCGGTAAGCCGCGGCGACCTGGATCAGGCCGAAACCAACCTGGAATTGGCACGCGCCAACCTTAACAGCGCCAAGGCCACCTGCCAGCAGGCGGAGGCCGCTGTCGCGGTCGCCTTGACCAACCTCCGGTACACCAAAATACATTCCCCGGTGGACGGCACAGTGGTCTCGCGCAACGTGGATGTGGGGCAGACCGTGGCCGCCAGCTTCACGACCCCCACGCTCTTCAACATCGCGCGAGACCTCAAGCAGATGCAGATCGACACCAGCGTGAACGAGGCGGACATCGGCCGCGTGAAGACGGGCCAGCCGGTGGAATTCACCGTGGACGCCTATAGCGATATGGTTTTTAAAGGAACCGTCCACCAGATACGCATCGCCCCGGCGGTGGTGCAAAACGTGGTCACCTACGACGTGGTGGTGCGGGTGGACAATCCGGAGCTGAAGCTCAAGCCCGGCATGACCGCCAACGTCGGCATCATCATTGAAACGCGCGATGCGGCGCTGAAGGTGCCGAACGGGGCGCTCCGCTTCAAGCCCAAGACGGCCGGGAAAGAAAATAAAAAGGAAAATCCGCCCCCCATCCACGGCAGCGGTGTATGGATATTGGCCGGAGACGCGCCACGCCGCATCGCCGTGCAAACCGGCATCGGCGACGGCAGCTATACCGAAGTCACCTCTCCCGAACTGAAGGAAGGGATGGAGATCATTGTGGATACCCTGGCGCAAAAAGGGAAAAACGACCAGCGCGGCCACCGCCTCTTTTAACGCGGCGTGAAACACTATTTATGCATGTCATTCTGAGCGTAGCGAAGAATCTCTTTCCGGAAAGTGATCCTTCGCCTCCGGCTCAGGATGACACGGGGATTTTTCAACAGCCTGCCAACGCGGACGCGCTCAACCATCGCAAAATCGGAGCTGACCCCCTATGCCGCTCATACAGTTGACGGACATTACCAAAGTATACGGGGCCGAAAACAAGAACCCCTTCACGGCGCTGGCCGGCGTATCGCTGCAAATCGAAGCCGGTGAATTCGCCGCCATCATGGGGCCATCCGGCTCCGGCAAATCGACCCTCATGCACATCCTCGGTTGTCTTGACACCCCCACCAAGGGGCAATACCACCTTGACGGCGGCAACGTTGACCGGCTGCAAGGCGATCAGTTGGCGGCGGTCCGCAACCGGAAAATCGGCTTCGTCTTCCAGGGATTCAACCTGATCCCGCGCACCAACGCGCTGGAGAATGTGGAGTTGCCGATGCTGTACAGCGGCGTGGCGCCGGGGGAACGCCGGCGGCGCGCCGGGGAAGCGATGCGGCATATGGGTCTTACCGGATGGGAAAAGCATCGGCCCAATGAACTCTCCGGCGGCCAGCAGCAGCGGGTGGCCATCGCCCGCGCCATCGTCAACGACGCGCCGCTCATTCTCGCCGACGAGCCGACCGGCAACCTCGACACCAAAACCAGCGCCGAGATCATGGAGCTGTTCGTCCGCATCAACCGCGAGAAGGGAAAAACCATCATCCTCGTCACGCACGAGGCCGACATTGCCGCCTACAGCCGCCGCATCATCCGCGTACGCGACGGCCTCATCGTGACGGACGAACCGCGGGAGGGGCGATGATCAATCTGCGGGTGACGGGCCGGATTTCACTGCGCGCGCTGCTGGTGAACAAGATGCGCTCGTTCCTCACCATGCTCGGCATCATCATCGGCGTTGCCTCGGTGATCACCATGCTGGCGATAGGGGCCGGCGCGGGGCAAAAGCTGGGCGAGCAGGTCGCCTCGCTGGGCAGCAACCTCCTCATGGTCTTTTCCGGCAGCGCCACCAGCGGCGGCCAACGGATGGGCGCCGGCACCGAACCGACCCTTACGCTGGGGGACGCGGAGGCGATGCGGAAGGAATTGAGCGCCGTGGCGGAAGCCGCCCCCTTCGTCAATGGCGTGGCGCAGGCGGTCTACGGCAACCAGAACTGGTCCACCATCATTCAGGGAACCACGCCGCCGGTGTTCGAAATCCGCGACTGGTCCGTCACCGCCGGGCGCCTTTTCACATGGGAAGACGTGCGGGGCGCCGCCAAAGTCTGCCTGATCGGCACGACGGTGGCCGACAACCTCTTCGGCGCCATCGATCCGGTGGGGAAGGTGATTAATATAAAAAAGGTGCCCTTCACCGTAATCGGCGTGCTGGAGAAGAAGGGCGAATCCCCTGACGGGCGCGATCAGGACGACACCATCTACATGCCGGTCACCACCGCGCAGAAAAAAGTGCTGGGGGGCATTTTTGCCGATTCCGTGCGGCTTATTTTCGTGAAAGCAAAAAGTTTCGATCAACTCGGCGAAGCCGAGGAACATCTCAACGCCCTGCTCCGGCAGCGCCACCGTATCGGCCCGAAACAGGAGGACGATTTCTCGGTGCGCAATATCACGCAGGTTCTCCAGTCCGCCGAACAGATGGTGCGCATCATCAGCCTGCTGCTCATGGCCATCGCCTCCGTTTCGCTGCTGGTCGGCGGCATCGGCATCATGAACATCATGCTGGTCTCCGTCACCGAACGGACAAAAGAAATCGGCATCCGCATGGCGGTGGGGGCGCGCGCGGCCGACATCCGTTTCCAGTTCCTCATCGAGGCGCTGCTGCTTTCCCTTCTCGGCGGGGCGCTCGGCATCGCGCTGGGAATCGGCCTGTCGCGGGTCATATCCCACTTCGCCGACTGGCCGGCCATCATCACCGCCTCCTCCATCCTGCTGGCGTTCGGCTTTTCCAGCGCGGTGGGGCTTTTTTTCGGCTTTTATCCGGCATACAAAGCCTCTAAACTGAACCCCATAGACGCATTGAGGTATGAATAACCCCGTCGGAAATGGCGGAAACAAGTACGGCTCCGGGGGTGGCGCCATCTTTGACAGTGAATCACCGCCGCGCGCGGCGGCGGCAATAATAACGGGAGCGGGTCATCAGAATATTGATATACGCCATCTTCGCGGCTTCCGGATTTGCGGGCCTGATATACGAATCGATTTGGACGCATTACCTGAAGCTTTTTCTGGGGCATGCGGCCTATGCCCAAACGCTGGTGCTGGCCCTGTTCATGGGCGGCCTGGCGGCGGGAGCCTGGCTTGCGGGCAAGTGGTCGGAAAGAATTAAAAATCCGCTCGCGGTGTACGCCGCGGCGGAAGGGGCGCTCGCCGTGTGGGGATGGGCTTTCCACCATGAGTATGTGGCCGCCACCACCTTTGCGTACAAGGCCATATTGCCCGCCCTTCCATCTCCGCTCGCGGCGGGCGTTTTCCAGCACGTCCTTTCCGCCGCGCTCATCTTGCCGCAAACGATGTTGCTGGGCGCCACATTCCCGCTCATCAGCTCCGCGCTGATACGCGCCTTTCCGCTGAATGCCGGTTATTCGCTTTCCCTGTTGTACTGCACGAACAGCCTGGGCGGCGCGGCGGGGATAATCGCATCCGGCTTTATGCTGATTCCGCGCTTGGGCCTTCCCGGCACGTTGCTGGCCGCCTCGCTTCTCCATGCCGTGGCCGGTTTGGCCGCATGGCTGGTCTCCCGCGGAAAGAAATCGCCCGCCCTGGTGCCCGAGGTTGACGCAAGGGGCGGAGCCACAACCCTCCGGACGCTTTTCCTCGCCGCCGCATTCGTGACCGGCGCGTCATCGTTTATGTACGAGGTGGGGTGGTTGCGGATGCTCAGCCTTGTGCTGGGGGCATCCACGCACGCATTCGAACTGATGGTCGGCGCATTCATCATCGGCCTCGGATTGGGCGGATTTTGGATTCGAAGGCGGATTGACACCCTTCCCGGCAAGACCGCGTATGCCGGCTATGTCCAAATCGCCATGGGCCTGCTTGCCCTTGCCACGCTGCCGGTGTACTCAAGCAGTTTTGGGGTAATGGCGGATATCATGCAATCGCTGGCCAAGACCGGCGGCGGATACACGTTGTTTAACGCCGCCAGCCATCTTATCGCCGCCGCGGTGATGGTTCCCGCGGCGTTATGCGCGGGCATGACGCTTCCGCTGTTCACCGCTGCGCTTGTTTCGGCCGGCCACGGCGAAAAATCCATCGGCGAAGTCTACGCCTTCAACACGGCGGGGGCCATCGCGGGGGTGGCGTTCGCCATATACGTGGGGATGCCGATGCTGGGGCTCAGGGGATTATGCATTGCGGCGGCGGCGATGGACGCGGCGCTGGGCGTTCTGCTGCTATACCACGCGGGCCAATCACGCCGCGGCGCTTACGCCCTTGGCGCGTTCGCGGCGATGGGAATGGCCGTGATCATCGCGGTGCCGTTCAAGGCCGAACAGCTCGCCTCCGGCGTTTACCGCAACGGCGCCGCCACCATAGATGCCAGTGAGCACATCGTTTTCCACAAAGACGGGAGAACCGCCACGGTTACCGTTATGCGCGATGACAGCGGCTCCCTCACCGTCGCCACTAACGGCAAGCCGGATGCTTCCATCAATATCCTCCCTGACAGCCCCCCCACAACGGACGAATCCACGCAAATGTTGCTGGGGACATTGCCGATACTGTTCAATCCGAAGGCCGAAACCGCGGTTAACATCGGATTGGGCTCCGGTTTTACCACACGGGTGCTCCTTGCTTCGCCTTCGCTGCGGAGCGTGGAGACGATAGAAATCGAGCCGGCAATGGTGGAAGCGGCGCGACAATTCAGGGACGTCTCGGCCCGGACCTTCGACGATCCCCGGAGCCATATCCGCATTAACGACGCAAAGACCTTTTTCGCCATCAACCGGAAACAATACGACATCATCGTCTCCGAACCTTCCAATCCCTGGGTGAGCGGCGTATCGGGCCTTTTCTCGCTGGAGTTTTACTCGCTCGTCTCCCATAACCTGAATCCCGGCGGCATATATATCCAGTGGCTGCACCTGTACGAAACCGATGCGCGGCTTTTCGCATCCATCATTAACGCCATGGACGGCAATTTTTCCGATTGGGCCATCTACAGCGCCCATAAATCGGACGTGATTATCGTGGCCCGGAACGGAGGGAAACTCCCGGAGCCGGCGCTTTCCGCCGCGCCGCCGGAGCTTGCCCCGTTGCTGGCGCGGGTGGGCGTGGCCACGCCGGACGATCTGCGCCTGCTGCGGCTGGGCGATAAAAAACTATTGGCGGGATTTTTCAACAAAATGGGCGTCCAGCCCAACTCGGATTATTTTCCGTATCTGGATACGAACGCCGTGAAAGCCCGGTACCTGCAATCCAATTTCTTCCCGCTGAACGAATTGCGGTCCTCCCCCCTTCCGTTGTTGGACATGCTTGAAGGCACGCGGCGCGGCGGCGCGGTCACGCGGGTAACGGCCTCGCCGTTTTTCATGCAGCACCAATACGCGGTGCGGGCGGGGCAACTCCAGGATTTCATCATGACCGGCGCGCCCCTGCCGAAGGGAATGCCTAACGATGTACGGGATGCCGCGGTCATCCTGACATCCCCCGGCTGCGGCGGCGAGCACAACAGGGCTTTGTTATATGTCGCCCGTAATACCATTACCTTCCTTTCGGAGGGGGAACTGGCGCGCCTGTGGCCGCGCGTGATGCGGGACTGCGGCCAAACGGATTGGCTGCGGCTTGTGCATGCGCTCTCGGCGCGGGATGCCGCGGCATCGGCCGGCGCCGCCAGGAAACTCCTGGCCACCGCCGATTTTGGCGATGATGCGCGGCTGCGCGCCTTTGTGCTGAAAGCGGGGATGCTGGGCCACATCGCGCGGGAAGAGAACGGCGCCGCGCTGGAATTATTCAATACGTACGCGCCGGCCCTTTTCAGCCCCGCGTCGCCGCCGGACTTTACCATGGTCTACCTTCACTCCCTCGCGAAGGAAACGGGGATTCCCAAAACCATGCCGTTCACCCCGGGAAACAATTGACATGCGCCGTGCGCCGGGCCAATAAAGCATGTAAACTGGATGTGCTTGGCGCATTGAGGTACGAATGATGAACAAACCCATGATTGTGCTGCTGGCGGCCCTGATCCTTCCCTTTCCCGCCGCCGCCGAAACGCCGCGTGAAAAAGCGGCCCGCATCCTCGACAGCATCGACGAGATGTGGCGCGGCGATTCGTCGCACGGCATCATGCTGATGCGGGTGAAAACGCGCAACTACTCCCGCAGCCTCAAAATGGAGGGGTGGAGCAAGGGAAAAGACCGTTCGCTCGTCCGCATCATTCTGCCGCTCAAGGAAAAGGACGCCGCCACGCTCAAATCGGGCAACGACATCTTCACCTACCTGCCGCAGACCGACCGCACCATCCGGCTCACCAGCGGCATGATGATGGGCTCCTGGATGGGAAGCCATTTCACCAACGACGACTTGGTGAAGGAATCCCGGATGCTGGACGACTACTTCGCCGAGATCACCTTCGCCGGAACGAGGGACGGCATGAACATCATGGAATTCACCCTCATGCCGAAGCCGGAATCCGCCGTGGTCTGGGGCAAGATCATTTTGTCCGTCAAGGACGAGAATATTCCGGTGAAGGAAATTTACTATGACGAGGAGATGAACATAGCGCGCACCATGACCTTTACCGGCCTGAAGAACTTTAGCGGCCGCACGATACCCGCCGTCCTGAAGGTGGTGCCGTCCGATAAGCCGGACGAGTACACCGAGGTGGTGCATGAATCGCTGGAGTTCGACATTAAACTGCCGGACGAGCTTTTCTCCCTCGCTTCACTGAGAAAAAAATAGATGAAGATCGTCCCCATCGCGCTTCGTAATATCAGCCGCAAACGGGTGCGTAGTGTCATCACCATCGGCTCAATGGCCTTCGCCGGGTTCATCATGCTTTTCTTCGCCGCGCTGGGCCAAGGGCTGCTGTATACGATGGAACAGAATGCCATCGGGGTGAGCACGGGAGACATCCAGATACACGCCCCCGGTTACCGTAACGACCCCGACCTCTACGCCCGTGTGCCCGATCCCGCCGCGCTGGTGGATAAGCTGGCGCTGACGGGCTTACACGCCGCGCCCCGCCTCTACGGTTTTGGGCTGGCGGCGGCGGGCGGCACCTCCTCCGGCATCTGGATGCGCGGCGTTGACTTGGTGAACGAGCCGAAGGTGACTGTGATCGACCGCCAAGTGATGGAGGGCGATTGGCTTTCGGCCGACAAACCCAAAGAAGTGGTGATAGGCAAAAAGCTGGCCCGCACGCTCGGCGTGAAGCCGGGGGGCGAAATCGTTGTTATCAGCCAAGCCTCCGACGGCGCGTTGGCCAATGACATCTATTTCGTCCGCGGCATCCTTAAAAGCGTGGGAGACGCGGTGGATCAGGGCGGATTCCTCATGGTCGACGCCGAGTTCCGCCGCCTGATGGGAGTGCCGGAAGGGGCGCACGAAATCGCCGTGGTTCGCATAAACAAAGACCGCGCCCTGGCCGAAGCGGCCGAGGCGGTGGCCGCGCTGGCCCCGGGAATGGAGGTCAAAGACTGGCGGCAGTTGCAGCCGGTGCTGGCCAAGATGATCGACGTGATGGACATCTCGCTCCTCTTCATGCTCTTCATCGCCTACTCGGCGGTGGGCATGGTGATCCTCAACGCCATGCTCATGAACGTCTTTGAACGGATACGGGAATTTGGCGTGATGAAGGCCATCGGCGTCACCCCGTCGCAGGTCTTTTGGCTGATCGTGGCCGAAGCGATGCTGGAGGCGGTTATCGCAAATGTGGTGGCTCTCGGTTTCGGCATTCCGGTGGTGCGCCATTTTGAAGTTCACGGCATCGACCTCTCCTCCCTCTCCTCCGGCGCGTCCCTCGCCGGCATCGCGTTCGACCCGATATGGTACTGCAAGCTGACCACAAAGGCGCTCGCCATGCCGGTCTGGTTCATGTTCATTGTGGTGTTGGCGGCTGTCATCTATCCGGCGTTGAAAGCCGCCTTGTTGAAACCTCTGGAAGCCCTGCACCACCAGTGACATGATGATCTGGCGGTTGGCTTGGCGGAACCTTTTGCGGCGGAGCAGACGCACCCTGCTCACGGCGCTCTCGGTGGGCACCGGCCTGTGGGTCACGCTCCTCTTCACCGGCATGGCCAATCACAACTGGGCCAACATGGTTAAGACCAGCGTGAAAATGGGGTTCGGACATGTGACCATCGAACCAACCGGCTACCTGGATAGTCCGTCGGCGACTAAACGTATCGCCGTGGGCGCTCAAATGCTGACAACCGCCGGGGCAATGCCGAACGTCACCCGCGCCATTCCCCGCATCATGGCGGAAGGGATGATCGCCACCGCCGCCAAAACGGTGGGAGGAAGCATTATCGGCATCGATCCCGCGCTGGAATCAGCCGAATACAATTTCTTTCTGAAATCGCTGGCCGCCGGACGCCTGTTTGAAAACGCCGACGAGCCGGGGGTCATGGTGGGCGCGAAGCTGGCGGAAAAACTGAATCTCAAAGTGGGAAAAAAACTTGTCTACACCGCCGCCGATGTGAACGGCAACATCGTCAGCGATCTGGCCCGCGTTACCGGCATCTTCCAGACCGATGTCGACGCGGTTGACGGCGGAGTTATTTTGCTCCCCATCAACCGGCTTCGGCGCATGCTCGGCTACGCGGAAAACGAGGCGACGCTGGTGGCGGTTTTTTTGAACGACGAGCGCCTCGCCCCCGATATCCGCGCCGCCATCGCCGCCCACGCCTTTCCGGACACCGAAACCTGGACGTGGAGCGAAACCCAGACAGAGATCGCGGGCATGATAACCATAGACCGCATCTCCCACCTCTTCTTCCAGTTCTTCATCGGGCTGCTGGTGGCGGCCGGCATCCTCGATACCATCCTGATGAGCGTGCTGGAGCGCAAACACGAATTCGGCATAATGCTGGCGGTCGGTTCGTCCCCTTGGTTTCTGTTCCGGCTGGTGCTGATGGAATCGTTTTTCATCGGCTTGCTGGGGCTGGCGCTGGGCGTAATCCTTAATGCGCCCTTATACATCTACCTCAGCCGCTGGGGATACGACCTCAGCTCGCTCCTGCCGCCGGGTTATGACCTCAACCGCGTACCAGTGGATCCGGTCATGAAGGTGATCTACTATCCCGCGGACGTGGCCGGCATCGCCGCCGCGATCTTCGGGTTGACGCTGCTGGCGGGGCTTTACCCCGCGTGGAAAGCCAGCCGGATCCCGCCGGTGGAAAGCATACGCAACATTTAATTGGGGAATACCATGGACAGCGGCCCGATCATACAGTTGGAAAACGTCACCAAGGTCTACCATCAGGGAAAAATCGACGTGACCGCCATCGACGGTTTTTCGCTCACGGTGAACAAAGGCGATTTCGCGGCGCTTTGCGGACCGTCCGGCAGCGGCAAAACCACCATCCTGAACATCATCGGCGCGCTCGACGTGCCGACCGCCGGCAACGTCACGCTGGAAGGAAACGACCTGGCGCGCCTCAGCCGCACCGCGCTCTCCTCCATGCGGCGCGACAGGATCGGCTTTGTCTTTCAGGCATACAATCTCATCCCGGTGCTCACCGCCTACGAGAACGCCGAGTTCGTTCTCGTCCTTCAGAGAATGCCGGAAACCGAACGGCGCGCGCGGGTGATGGAGATGCTCAAAGAGGTCGGCCTTGAAGGATTGGAGAACCGCCGCCCCGAAGAGCTCTCCGGAGGGCAGCAGCAGCGCGTGGCGATAGCGCGCGCGATGGTCACCGAACCCGCCGTCATTCTGGCCGACGAACCGACCGCCAATCTCGACTCGGCCACCGCCGCCTCCCTGCTCTCCATCATGGACCACCTCAACACCGCGCACGGGATTACTTTTCTTTTTTCCACGCACGATCAGCGGGTGATGGACCGCGCGCGGCGCATCATCACCTTGCGCGACGGCAAGCTGGCCGGGGACGAACGCAAGGGATGAAACAGCCGCGCGCGCTCTTCTTCGCGCTGGCCCTGCTGACCGCGTCCGCGCTCCCTGCCGCCGCTTTTTACGAATACGATGGCGGTGAAAATAATTTTGGGGCGCGCGGACTGATCCGCCTCTACGGCGGCATCAGCCAAAACCCGGACATCCCGGCGCTCTACCCCGCGCGCAATGACGGCGTGCTCGCCGCGGAGGGGCGGCTTATCGCCGCGGGACGGTTAGGTCCCCATCTGGGCCTGGATTTCAACGGCCACCTCTTCGGCTCATACGCCGGCTCCGAGTTGCAAAAAACGGCGGAGGTGGAACGCAGCGGCGCGCTGGAGTGGGCGCTGCGCGATGGAAAACGCGACGCGGCGCGGTTCGCCATAGACCAGTTATTCCTCACTTTTTCCGCCGGCCGGATTGATCTGCGCGCGGGACGGCAACCCATCGGCCTGGCCACCTGCTTTTACTTCACGCCGAACGATTTCTTCGCCCCCTTCGCGGCCCAAAACTTTTACCGGGTCTATAAGCCCGGCGTTGACGGCGCACGGCTTGATTTCCGTGTGGGTCCGCTTTCCCAAATATCCCTCATCCATGCGCTCGGCTACGCGGCCGATCCCGCCGGGGCAAACGGCTACGCAAGTTCCGTTGACGGCGGCGGCGCGGCCACCATCGCGCGGGCCGCCGTCACATTCGCCCGTTTCGAATGGGCGTTGCTGGGAGGAAAAATAAAGGATGACACGGTGATGGGCGGATCGCTGCAAGGGGAGCTTTTTTCATGGCTCGGGCTGCGAGCCGAAGGACACCGCCGCCAAAACAGCGCCAATGCGTGGCTTGAAATCGCCGCCGGCGCCGAGCACCGGTTTTCCAACTCGCTTACAATCCGCTATGAGCACTTTCATAACGGCGTGGGCGCCTCTTCCCCCGCCGCTTACCGGTTTGGCGCCACGCCGTATCCGGGCCGGGAATATGGCGCACTCGGTTTTTCATATGAATTCACGCCGCTGTTCACCGGCCAAATGCTCGCCTTGGTCAACTGGGGGGACAACTCGCGGGCGTTGGCGTTCTACGGCCTCTTTTCATTGAGTGATGAAAGCGAGCTGGCCTTTGGCTTCAATATCCCGCGCGGCGAACCGGGTTCGGCCCAGGGGATAAATAGCGAATACGGATCATACCCGCTTTCCGCCCATGCCGACTTCCGTGTTTATTTTTAGGGGCCGTGCGCATTTCGGCCAATCGGCGCGCGGTGCAAAATAGGCTATAATCCGTTTGAATATGGCGAATCAACTTAAAAAGGGAACAAAGGCTCCGAAGTTGGCCGATGTGTTATCCAGCATCGCCGATGCCGAAGACGGCATAACGGCGGACATCCGCCGCGGGATTAAACGCCTGCCGCCGAAAGAGCGGCCCATCGCGGAAAAAGTGGCCGCCATGAAAACGGCGCTGTCGCAAAAAAACCAAATGGCCGATGCGGTATCGGATTCGCTTCGCGGCATGAATGCCGATTTCCAACGCGCGGTGCTGCTCCTTTCCGCGTTCACGCGCCTTTCCAATATTCTCAGCAGTTGCGGCGACGCCGCCAAAATTCCCCATCGCATCGTGAAGATTTTCATAGACGCGTTTAATTTTGACCAGTGCTCCATCATGCTGCATGACCGGGTTAACGATCTCCTGGTGCATTCTGCGGGCGCCGGCCAGATGGACTACTTCGAAACGCTTGCGGGAAAACATCATCACAAGGAGGGGCTTTCGCTCAAGCCGGGCGCCGGCGCGGCGGGCATGGCGGCGAAAACCATGCAGCCCGTTGTCATCAACGATATTGCCGGCGACACGGCCTTTATCAAAAGCGGACGCGGACCCAACCAGGGATCGGTCGCCTGCATCCCGATGCTCTACCAGGGACGCCTCACCGGCGTCGCGAATTTTTCACATCCCTCCCCCGGCTTTTTTGACGGGCAGATCATGCGGGCCCTCGTGCCAATGGTGAACGCCGTCGGCCAGATCATCGAGATGACCGATCTGCAAACCGAACTCTCCGCCATCAACGCCTCCCTCGAAAAAACCGTGGCGGAAAAAACGCGGGATATGGAAAATGTAAACGAGAAGCTTCACAACGCCAACCGCCTCAAGGACGATTTCATAGCGAACATCAGCCATGAGCTGCGGACGCCGCTCACCTCCATCATCGGCTTCGCGCGCCTCATGATCGATTTCCACGGCATGGACGAAGAAGAGCGCTCCTCCTACCTAAGGATCATCATGGAGCGGGGCCAGACGCTTGAAAAACTCCTTAACGATCTGCTCGACCTCTCGCGCATCGAAAGCGGCAATATGCCGATGAACGTCGACCGCATCAACATGGGAGAACTGGCGATACGGTGCGTCGAACAATTCCGCCTGATGGCCGAAGGAAGCGGCATCGCCATCAGCGCCCACATCGACCAGCGTCCGCTGCTGCTGTACGCCGATTACCGCAAGCTGACGCAGGCGCTTGGCAACCTCATCCATAATGCCGTCAAATACACCGGCGCGGGGGGATCCATCGAAGTCCTCGTCAAAGAACTTCCCCGCGAAATCATGGTGAGCGTGACCGATACCGGCATCGGCATCGACCGGAGCCAGCATGAAATAATTTTCGAACGCTTCCGGCAAGCCGAAAACCGCCGCAACAAAGCGGGCGGCGCGGGAATCGGACTTAATCTCACCCGGCAGATCATCGAACTGCACGGCGGCAAAATATGGGTGGAAAGCGATCCCGGCACAGGCAGCACATTCTCGTTCTGCATCCCGATGGAAATGCGCTGCGACTTGGACAAGCCGCACAAAATCGAGCCGTTTTTTTCCCGCTAATATCCCGCCTTTCAATTCCTTCAATTCCCGCATCTCCTCCAGCGAGGCTATTTTGGCCTTTTCCCCTCCATCCGCGTCAATTCCACCAAAAACGCCACAAACGTCCCGCGTGATTTAATACCGCCGAATTTTCGGTTATCTTTCGCTGCATGATGATAAACGAAAAGTTGATTGGTATCGCAAGCAAAGTGGTGAACGCCTCCCCGGTTCGCCGGACGGCCCGCAACCTCAAGCGGCTGTTTCCCGCATATCTTTTTTCATTTGTCCCGTTTCTGCTGTTTGGCACGCGCAATGACCTGCGCCTCATGTTTTGGAAAGTCGCCGTCGTCGGCTGCGGTCTTCTTGTGTTTCACTTCACCCGCAAATCGATGTTCCCCTACATAGACCTGCACCGCTCCTTATCCCACCTTAAATCCCACCCCTCCACGGCCGGCGGCGGCGCGACAATTTTGGCCCACGGGGCGGCGGTGCTGGCGGAGGCGCTGGTCATCGCGGCGCTCGCCTTCGCCATCATCATCGCCATGGCGGAGGGGCTGTGATACCGATAACCGCGCTGACGCTTGCCGTATCGCTCATGGGAAACGCCTCTCCCGCCGCGAAATACCGGCCGTTTCTCACGCGCGAAGTCCGCTTTGTCTGGGGGAAGGACGAACCGGTTTCCACTTTTGCCGCGCAGATACGGCAGGAATCGGGCTTTGACGAACAGGCGCGTTCATCGCACGCCGGCGGTCTGGCGCAATTCACCCCGGCCACGGCGGCCTGGATCGGCGGCGCGTACCCCGAATTGGCGGGCGGCGGCATGTTTAACTGGAAATGGGCGATCCGCGCGCTGGTGCGGTATGACCGGCATCTCCACGAACGGCTGCCGGACGATGAGCGCCGCTGGGAGCTGACGTTGCGCGCCTATAACGGCGGCCTCGGCTGGATTCAAGAAGAGATGCGCGCCTGCGGCGCACGCGGCGTGGAATGCTGCCGCCGTTTCCGGGCCGGAATTTCCTGCCGGGAAAACCTGAATTACCCCGCGGTGATTTTGGGCAAATGGAAACCGCAATACGCCGGATGGGATAGATGAAACAACGGCACCTGGTCCTTGCCATACTCGCCATCTTCGCGGCGGCCAGTTGGCTTGTCTTCCGCGTGCCGGACGGCGGCGGCGGGGAAAAGAAGGGAATTTTGAAAGAACGGTTACGGGCCGCCGAATCCGCCCTGCAAACGCTGGACGCCGAACGCGCCGCCGGGCGCGAAAGGCTCCGCCTCGCCGGAAAGAAGGCGGATGAGAACCGTGCGCGTTCAACGCGCGCGGCGGCGGCCCTTCCTTTTTATGAACAACGGAGAAAAGAGGCATCGGCCCGGTGGGCCGAGAGTGCGACAGAAGTGTCGCACCTACCTGGGCAAAGAGAAAGGAGGGGCGATGGAGAGAAACAAAAAATGGCGGATGACGCTGCTCTGCTGCGCCGCCTTAACGCTCTGCTTCGGTAACCACGCCGCCGCTGAAGACGGCCCCGCGCATTTTGACGAGGGCGCGGCGAACGTGGCGGTGCCGCGCGAGTATCTGCCGCCGCTGGTGGCGCTGGCGGAAGAGGGAAAGCGCCGCGAATCGGAGCGGCCCCTTGAAACCGCCCTGCGCGACGCGCTCTATCAGGAGAACGGGGCGCTGCGTACGGCGCTCGACGCGTGCAACGGCGCGGCGGCATCCGCCGGGGAAGAGCTTGACTACGCGCGACAGCAGATGTCGCTGGACGAACAGACGATACACGCCTGCGAAGGCGCGCGGGAAACCGGCCGCGCCTTGCTGGATGAAACTGAAAAAGAGAACAGGGGATTGCGCCTAACGCTCGCGGGCATTAAATGGATTTTATTAGCCGTCGGCGCGGCCGCGGGCGCAATCCTCCTATTGCATTAAGACGGAAAGGCTAATTCATAGGTGGCGCGGACACTCTTGTCCGCGTTGTCCCCTTAAAGGGGATACCCGCCACGGATTGAATTGTTAATTCCGTGGCTCCCTTGCGCAACGCGCCAAGAAGGATTGGCCCGGTGGGCCGATAGTGCGAATGAATTCGCACCTTGTATCTTGGAAATCGTAGAATTTCATTAAGTGGAAACCGGGGAAAGCTGTGTCGCACCT
>JACRGQ010000024.1 GCA_016217735.1 Nitrospinota bacterium | reverse complement strand
GGCCTAAGATACGGTTCAGAGTCTGTCGGAAGACCGGGGAAACTTATCTACCAAACATGGTCCCAGCCATTAGGTGCGACACAGTTTTCCCCGGTTTCCACTTAATGAAATTCTACGATTTCCAAGATACAAGGTGCGACATTCCTGTCGCACAATCGGCCCAACGGGCCGACCAATTCTTCTTGGCGCTTTGCGCGCCAATGTGCGAATGAATTCGCACCTACCGGCTACAATGAGAGGTGTTTGAGGGATTTTTTGAGGAGGTCGGCCAAGCTGGCGTCGGGCGATTCGGCGGTGATTTTCAGCAGCGTTTTTTCAGCGTCTTTCTTCTGATACCCCAAATTTACCAGCGCGGCCAAGGCGTCGGCGATATTTCGCTGAGCTTCGTTTTCGGGCGCGTGGCTTATCGTCGAAGGGCCGAACTTGTCTTTCAGCTCCAGAATAATCCGCTCGGCGGTTTTTGCGCCGACTCCCGGGATTTTTGAAAGCCTTGTTTTGTCGCCGGTCACGATGGCATTTTCCAGCGCGTCCGGCCGTACCCCCGAAAGGATGGCGCAGGCAAGGCGCGGCCCGATGCGGGTGACGCCGACAAGTTTTACGAACATCTCTTTCTCGTCGCGGCCGGCAAAGCCGTATAGGTGCAGCGCATCTTCGCGCGCGATGGTGACGGTCGGCATCTGGGCCGCTTCCCCCTCGCGCGGCAGCGATTCGTACCCCGCCAGCGTGATGAAGAGGCGGTAGCCCACGCCCCCCGCCTCGATAACGGCGTATTGCGGCTTTTTTTCAAGCAGCGTCCCGCGCAGATGTGCGATCATCCCCTAACCCCCCGTTTAATGCGGCGCGCGGCGGGCGCGGCATCCTTCACCGCCGCCAGCCTTTTCCCCATCGGTGTGGCGTGCAGGTGCGTGACCGCCACCGCCAGCGCGTCGGTTACGTCTTCCGGCTTCGGTATCTCTTTCATGTTCAACAGGCGGCAGACCATCGCGGCCACCTGTCCCTTCCCGGCGTGACCCGCCCCCACCAGCGCTTTTTTCACCTGCAATGCGGTGTATTCGTGAAACGGGATGTTTTGCAGCAGCGCGGGTAAAAACGCCGACGCGCGCGCCTGCCCCAGCACCAGCGCCGACCGGGCGTTCTCGGCGAAGAAAACGTTTTCCACCGCCACTTCGTCCGGCTGGTATTCGATGATGATCTCGGCGTACGCCTCGAAAAGATATTTCAGGCGCGGGTGCAGCTCTTTGGCGGGCGGCGGTTTCACCACGCCCCACGCCACCGGCGCGAGGATGCCCCCCCGCTCTTCCACGATGCCGTAACCGGCCACGCGGCTGCCGGGATCGATGCCGAGCACCCTCATCGGACGGGACTCACTCGTTGGCGAGCGCCTCCATAATTTCGTCGGAGATATCGAAGTTGGCCGAGACCTTCTGCACGTCGTCGTGGTCGTCCAAAAGCTCCATCAGCTTGAGCATCGACCGCGCCTTGTCTTCGGCAAGCGCCACGGTGCTCTGCGGCACCATCATCAGTTCCGCCAAGGCGGGTTTCAGGTGTTTCTTTTCCACCGCCTGTTTCACCGCCTCAAAATCTTCGGCCGCGGTGACCACCTCGTAGTTATCCGGCAAGGTGTGCATATCTTCCGCGCCGGCATTTATCACCAGTTCCATCAGGTCGTCTTCTTTTATCTGGTCTTTCGGGATGACGATCATCCCCTTTTTGTGGAACATCCAGTTCACGCAGCCCACCTCGCCCATGCTGCCGCCCCACTTGGTGAGTATCGAGCGGATTTCGCCGACGGTGCGGTTTTTGTTGTCGGTCATGGCGTTTATCAGCAGCGCCACTCCGCCGGGGCCGTACCCCTCGTAGGTGATCTCGTCGTAACTCGTCCCTTCCAGCTCGCCGGTGCCTTTTTTGATGGCGCGCTCGATGGTGTCGTTCGGCATATTGGAGGCTTTGGCTTTTTCCACCGCCGTCCGCATGCGCGGGTTCGCGTTGATGTCGCCGCCGCCCAGCCGCGCCGCGATGGTGATCTCCTTGATGATCTTGCCCCAGAGCTTGCCGCGCTTGGCGTCGGTTGCCCCTTTTTTATGTTTTATCGTCGCCCACTTGGAATGACCGGACACGGTAAACCCCCTCGAATTTTCAATAACGTTAAGCGCCCCGCGGGCGCGCCAATCGGTGCGTTCTCCCGCATTAAAGTCTATCACATCCCAAAAGAATGCGCGTTGCGGGGCGTGTGCCTTACAATAAAAGGAGGAGACAAGCGCCATGGCAAATCTTGAGATCCACCGCATCGGGCAGCATCTGTGGGAGATACCCGCCCGCGCCAAAAAGGGGATGAACGTCCCGGCCCGCATCTACACCTCGGCGGAGATGCTCCCCGCCATAGACGACGCGTCACTGGATCAGCTCTCCAACGCCGCGATGCTCCCCGGCGTTGTGCTCAACACGCTGGCGATGCCGGACATACACTCCGGCTACGGCCTGCCGATAGGCGGCGTAATGGCGACCGACCCGGCAACGGGCGTCGTTTCCCCCGGCGCGGCGGGGTACGACATCAACTGCGGCGTCCGCCTGATGAAAACCCCCTTCGTCAAAGAGCAGATCATGCCGCTGCGCGAGATGCTGGCCGACCTGATGGCCGCCCGCATACCATGCGGCGTCGGACGCGGCGGGTTGATCGATCTTTCCGACGCCGACTACCGCGCCATCGCCGAGAAGGGGGCGGCGTGGGCGGTGCGCCGCGGTTTAGGCTTGGGTGATGACATCGCCCATACCGAGTCGGGCGGGGCGCTGGAAGGGGCCGATCTCGAAGGGGTGAGCGGGCACGCGAGGAAGCGCGGGCGCGATGAGATGGGAACGCTCGGCGGCGGCAACCATTTTGTGGAGATACAGTACGTCGATCAAGTCTACAATCCCGGGATCGCCGCCGCGTGGGGGCTGCGCGAGGGGCAAATCACCTTGATGATACATACCGGCTCGCGCGGGTTCGGCCATCAGGTGGCCACCGATCATCTGAAGTCGATGGAGCATGCGATGCGGAAATACGGCATCAGCGTGCCGGACCGGGAGCTGGCCTGCGTGCCGGTTGACAGCGGCGAGGGGCGCGATTACCTCGGCGCGATGCGGGCCGCCGCCAACTACGCCTGGACCAACCGGCAGGTCATCATGCACCTCGCGCGCGAGGTGCTTTCGGAGGCTACCGGCGCCGCGCCGGATTCTATGCCGCTGCTCTACGACGTGGCGCACAACATCATCAAGCTGGAAGAGCACACGGTGGAGGGGAAAAAACGGAAGGTGATGGTTCACCGCAAAGGAGCCACCCGCGCGTTGGGCGCCGGACATCCCGAACTGCCCGAAGCCTATAAAAACACTGGCCAGCCGGTGCTGATACCGGGGGATATGGGGCGGATGTCCTATCTGCTGGCGGGAACGCAAACCGCGATGGAGCAGACCTTCGGCAGCAGTTGCCACGGAGCGGGGCGCGCGCTGAGCCGGCACGCCGCCGCCAAAAAAGCCCGCGGCCGGAACCTGCGCGGCGAGATGGCACATCAGGGGGTGGCGGTGCGGTCGGCCGAAAAGGGGACTTTGGCCGAAGAGATGCCGGAGGCCTATAAGGATGTTTCGCAGGTGGTGGACGTGGTGACCGCCGCCGGGCTGGCCTTGCCCGTGGCGCGTCTGCGCCCGATTGCCGTCATCAAAGGGTAGTAAACAACTAATCAACATATTGATAAATAACGCAACAATACCTGACTTGCCAGATAGGGTATTTGCCTGTAAAATGAAATGGAGACCTGTATAGTCTCTTTAGGCAAAGGAGAACAAGCCATGAAACGAAACGAGATAGAACCGCTTTCCACCCGCGAAATCCTGAAATGCGCGATTCAAAACGAAAAGATCGCCCTGGAGAATTACAACGCCATCGGGGAAATAATGCTCAACTCCTATAACTTCCCTGTCGCCCAGATATTCTTCGAGGCGGCGAAAGTGGAAAAAGGGCATTTCCGCAAACTGCAAAAGGTTCTCAAACGTCTGTACGGCATTATCGTGACCGATACGACGCCGCTTCCCTTCAGCGCGGGATGCGCCCCGGGCAGCGGCGATAACGCCTGCCTTTTGGATATCCGCACCGGCATGCAACAGGAGGATGCCATCCGCTTTCTGGAAGAGGCGGAACGGGCCGCCGAAAAGTTTTACCGCGAGGCGGTGGAAAAGACCGAGAGACCCGATATGAAAATACTCTTCAGGGCGTTAGCTATCGAGGAAGGGAGGCATTGCCGCTCTGTCCGCAGGATCGCCCGCAAGGCGGTTACGCGCGATCCCGGCAAAGCCCATGCTAACGTGGCGCCAGGCACAATGCACTGACGGGAAAAAATGCACACACCCCTCTTTTTGGGTGTGTGTGTTCCGGGAAGCTGTTATTCCTTATCGGGATGCCGATGCGGGCGGTGATTATTATTCTAAGAGCTTGAATTCATACAGCGCCCACAAAGGGAACTGGCGGGCGAAGAAATAGGCCCGTTCGTCGACAGCCTGTAAGGCCGGGTCGGGGGCGAACTCCTCCATCGCGGTCAGCGCAAACCCGTGATTCACCGCCGCCTTCACATGCCATTCGAAGGTGCCGATGACGCCGTAGCTTTTTTCGCGGTATTCGGTCAACACGGTAAAGGGCCGATCCGCGCTTCCGAGCCAAGGCTGGTGCAAAAAAACGGGGTGCGGCTCGCAGATGATGAACGCGCCATTTTTTTTCAATATCCGCCGGAGATCGGCGAAGAGGAGCGCCAGGTCGGCCGGAAAATCGGCGGCTTGGTAATACATCAGAAACGCATCGCTCATGAAAACGAAATCGGCGCTCCCGCCGCCAATATCGTCCAAACCGCCCGGGCGGCCCGCGGCGCGCACCGCGAATCGCGCGTTGGCGTGCGCCGTGGCGCGGGCTATTTCAATGAGCGGGAGGTTGGGATCGATGCCGAAAGCGCTGGCGCCGGTGGCGGCGATCATGTTGGTGTAGTAACCGGTGCCGCACCCGATATCGATGACCGACATCCCCTTGGCAAACCGCTTTTCGAAAAACCGCCTGAGATTGTATTCCTGGACATATTTGTAGTTGTTTTCCAGCAGAGCGCGGCGGTCTGGGGTGAATTTTTGGTTAAGCCACCAGTTGTGGCGGTCGGGGCAATTGAGCGCCAGTTGCTGGTTGAGTTGTTGGCGAAAATCGCCGTACCTGCCGTTATCCACCTCCTGCCGCTTGGGCGCGAAGCGGGCGCGGTATGCCGCCGCGTCGCTGATAAGGATGGCGTGCGCGGCCAACCGCTCGACGAGGGCCTCGATAGCCATCTCCTCCACCGGCGGCCATTGCGCCGCGTCGGCGATGAACCATGCGGGATTGGCAACCGAACAGGCCAAGTACGGAAACCGGTATATCTCATGGACGGCGAACCGGGCGCCGCGGTGTTTCGCGGCGAGCGCGCCGGCGGGAAGAAGCGCGGCGTCCTGCAATGCGGCCAGCCCGGCGCTATCGAGTCCGACCGCCGTGCGCGCGAAAATATTGAGCACGGCCCAGCGCCCCCCTCCCGCCGGAAGCACAATAACATCGGCGGGTATTGCCGGCATCATTCCACCGTCACGCTTATGACGCCGAGTATGCGGAGCAGCCGTTTGATGGTTTCGCTCTTCCATGCGGAGTAGCGCCGCAGCGCTTCTTCCGCGTAGCCGGGACCTCCCATCAGGAGCTGCTGTCCCTGCTCCTCGCCGGAAAGCCTGACGATTTTCACCCGCAGCGTTCCCTCTTCAAACGCCACGAAATCGCAACTGTAGGAACCCTCCATTTTCGCTTCGGCGCATATCGCGTCCGTTTCCCGCTGCACGCGCACGGTTCGCAGTTCCATCATCCGTTTGCGCGCCTCCTCGCGGTTGCGGTTCACCGGGAAACCGCGCAGAAACTCCCGGTACCCCTCTTCGGCATCCTTCTTTTTGTAAGGTCCGTATTCCAACTCGTCTTTCAGGGCCAGCGCTTCGGCGGCCCGTTCGGTCGCGGCGTGGTCGCGCAAAAATTCGGCCCACGCTATTATGCTGTCGGCCTTTTTCACCTCGTCGAATATCAGGTCTTCCATCGCCGCCCGCGCCGCCGGGATCAGCCGGTTTTCCGGAAAATCGTCGATGAACCGGGAATAGCTTTCAATGCTGTTCCCGCGCGAAAAAGGGGCGAAGATCAACTCGTCCGAGCGCAGGCTTGCTTCGGCCACATGGCGGCTGCCGGGGTATTTTGCGATAAAGGCGGCGTACCCCTTCACGGTGTTTTCATCGCGGCAACGGCGGAAACGGATGTCGTCGACCGCCTCCCGCGCGCGGGCGGCGAAAAGGTTGCCGGGGCCGTCTTTGAGGTACTGTTCCAAAACGCTTTCTTTGCCGGTTTCCAGCGCTTTTTTGCGCCGCGCTTCAAAAATAGCCTCGCCTGGCTGGAGCGGTTCGGGGAGCGGAGACGGGGAGACCGCCGGCGGTTCGGGGGAGGGTTCCCCCGCGTCGATGGACTGGGTTTCCGCGGAGCCGTCCGGGGGCGGGGTGATGTCCGCCGCGCGCGCGGCGGCGCAAAAGAGGAATACGGCGGTACACGTTGCCGCGGCCGTCAGGCGGAATAAGACGCTTGCTGGTTGCATGGCGATCCGGTTGGCTATGCCGCGCCCGGCATACGTCCCCGCCGCGCCCAATCCTGTATAATCACACGTTTGATTATAGTGAACCCTTTCCGCTTTTACCACCGCCCCTTCTTTGATGCCCGCCGGATGCCGGTATCCCGCTTTCTTTACGCTTCCCTTTTGCCCCGGTGCAAATTAAAGTATCCACTATGGTAAAAACGGTCGCGGTGGTTGGCGCCTCCGGCTACACCGGCATTGAGGCGCTGAAAATACTTGCGCGGCACCCCGGCGTGAAACTTCTTGCCGCCTCCGCGCAGACGTATGCGGGAAAACCGCTGGCCTCCCTCATGGGGGCAGGCGCGCCGGAGATGAACTTTTGCCCCCCGGATGCGCCGGAGATTGCGCAAGCCGAGGTTGTTTTTTCCTGCCTCCCCCACGGCGCCGGCGCGGAAAACATCGTGCAGTGGCGGCAACAGGGGAGGGTGGTGTTCGATCTCTCCGCCGACTTCCGCTTGAAAGACCCGGCGCTCTACGATAAATGGTACGGTCACACGCACGCGGCGCCCGATTTGCTCAAGACCGCCGTCTACGGCCTCCCCGAAGCGCGGCGCGACGCCATTAAAAACGCCAACCTGATCGCCTGTCCCGGCTGTTATCCCACCGCAACCCTGCTGGGCCTGTTGCCCGTGGCGCGGGCCGGGTGGGTGAAACCGGCCGTATTCGTGAGCGCCGTTTCCGGCGCCAGCGGCGCGGGGCGCAAGAGCGACGCCGCATACGCTTTTTGCGAGGTGAACGAAAACCTCTACGCCTACGCCGCGCCAAAACACCGGCACACGCCGGAGATGGAGCAGGAGCTGTCGCTTGCCGCGGGCAAGGAAATCCATGTTTCCTTCGTGCCGCACCTCGGCCCGTTCAACCGGGGCATCCACGCCACCATTTTCGCCGAGCCGGCCATCCCGCTTTCCGCCGCCGAGCTGGTGAAATATTACGAGGATTTTTATTTCGCCGCGCCGTTTGTGAAGGTGACCGCGGAAAACCCGCAGTTGAAGGACGTGCGGGGAACCAACCACTGCCATATCAGGCCGCTGCTGGACGAACGGACCGGCAAGCTGATCGTCCTCAGCGCCATCGACAATCTCATCAAGGGGGCGGCGGGACAGGCGGTGCAGTGTTTCAACATCCGGTTCGGTTTCGCCGAAACCGACGGCCTCCTCATGCCCCCCGTATAAGCCTTTTTTCCGGACTCGGCGGCGCAAATCGGAAAGCCGGGGTAAAATAAACATATGTTCCTGTTGGATAAAACTCTTATTTTTTATCAAGGAGGCGCCATACAATGAAAACCCCCGCCCCGTTCGGTCTTTTGCTCTTTGTTGTTCTTTTGGTTTCCCCGCTGTTTGGCGGCAGGGCCTTCGGCGCCGAAGTGACTATCGGCGGATTCGGCTTTGAGCCGAAGAACATTGAAATTTCAGCCGGCGAGACGGTCAAGTGGACGAACAAGGCAACCCTTGCCCATACAGTCACCAGCGGCGACAATTGCCAAAAAGACGGCCAGTTCGATTCTCCGTTTCTTTTCCCGGAAAAAACAAAGCCGGAAAAATCGGTTTTTGAGCGTACGTTCGATACCCCCGGCGTATACAAGTATTACTGCAAGACCCACTGCCAAGGGGAAAAGATGACCGGCACGGTCACGGTTAAATAGCAACACGCGCCTTTTCGGCGGGGCGGCAAGCCCCTTTTATTTCCTGACGGGCGGGGAGCCGCCGCCCGTCCCCTTTAATTCATGGAGGGAGGCGGCAATCAATTCGTAGGCTTTCCTGAGCAGGTCGGTACCTTCCCCGTATTTTCTTTCGGCCGCCAAAAGGTTGGCTTCGTTTATCATCTCTTCCGCCCGCTCCGACACTTCGTTGGGTTCCGTTTTCCCGCTTTTTTCATACAGCATTCTCTGTCTGCCCAGCAGGTCGGCCAGTAAGCCGCTTATCCGGTTGAGGTGGGTGTAGTTCGGCTCCCTTGTGAATTCATCCTTGAGGTCGTTTTCGTCAATCGGCATTTCTTCGGCGGCAAATGCCAGTCCACAATGGCCGCTTCCGCCGGGCGCAAGACGGGAAACATCGCCGGCAACAACCGTAAGGAAAAGCGCGGCCATCGCGGTGAAGGCCGCTTTGTTCCAGTTCATGCCGCTCATGTCATTTTCCTCCGGCCCGCGCTACTTGGTATATTTGCAGTTACAGAGTTTGCGCAGGTATTTCACCATCGAGCGGATGTCCTCTTTTTGCAGTATCGTGTTATGCGGCGGCATGCCCGAATCCAGGCCAACCGCGTCTCCCCCTTCGCTGATGGCCTTGAACAATTGCTCGTCGGTGCGCTTGCCCATCTTTGAGGCGTCCGTGTGGTCGCGCGGCGGAACGGCCAGCGCCTCGGCCAGTTGCCCTTTACCATCGCCGTTCGGTCCGTGGCATGAAGTGCAATAGAGCCTGTAGTTGTTTTCCGCGTTGCCCATCTCGTCGCTTTCCGCAAACGCGGGGCCGGCCCCAAATCCAAACGCAAACAACGTCAGCGCGCCCAGCAGGCTCCAAAATCCCTTTTTCATGTCTTCCGTTCTCCCCTTTTATTTTTTCCGGTAAACGTTCAGGCCGATTTTCTCATTCCGGTCCGGGATGGAGATGTTCCCTTCGGTCGATGCGATGATTATGGTCTTGCCCGACGACGAGGGGCCGAACTCCTTGGTCAAATCCACCTTTATGGTAAGAATGGTGCCTGCGACGGTCATTTCGACGTTCTTCATTTTTTTCCTTTTCGCTTGGGCCAATTATCGATGCGGCGTGAGCCATTATTCTAACGCATCTAATTGTACCGTGAAAATATCCCGCAAGCGGAATTTACCAAATCTACCGCGGCCAGCCGTATGCCGCCGCGCCCCCAAGAATCGCCGCCACGCATCCCGCCGCGTAGAGCGCCAATCCCGCCGCGATGTACAGCATCGTCTTCCCTTTCGGGATGCCGAGCACCCACGCGGCAACACTCATGGCATACACCCCCGCCAGTGGCGCCAGCAACGCAATCCCCGCAAATCCGTATTTCCGGGCCAGTCCCACCACCTTTTCCCGCCGGAAAAAACCGGTGAACCGGGCTATAAGCGGGTGTTCGCCGGCAATATCCATCATCTTCAGCAACACCGGCACCGGCAGGAAATTGAACACGAGCGACACCAACACCACGTTCCACAGCGGCAGCCCCAGCGCCCACCCGGCCGGAATTGAGATCAGCTCCTCGCCGACGGGGCTGGCGGCAAGGAGCGCCACCACCGCATAATCCAGGTTTACCGCCAACATTTTTAACTCCATCGCCGCGTGTTAGTATACAATTATCCGCAATAAAGAACCGGAGAATGGGCCAAGGATGGACATACAAAAGAACCGCGTAAAGAAGATTCTGGTGCTGCGCTACCGCTCCATCGGGGATATCATTTTGAGTTCTCCGGCGCTGGAAGCGCTGCGGCTCACCTTTCCGTCGGCGCGGATCGATATGGTGATCGACGATGTTTTTGAAGACATCTGCCACGGTCATCCGAATATCGACTACCTCATTCTGCACAAGCGGGACACCTCCGGCATGACGCGTTTCCAAAAAATGATGCTGGGACTGAAATTCATCGCCAAAATCCGGAAGCAGAAGTACGACCTGGTGATCGATCTGCACGGCGGGCCGCGCAGCGCCCCATTGGCATGGCTTTCGGGGGCGCGCTACCGCGTGGGATACCGCCTGCGGTTGCGCAGCAAGCTGTTCTACAATATTCCCATTCTTCACGGAACCGTGGGCGCCCACACCGTTGACGTGATGTTGAACGCCATTCGGGCGATCGGCGGCATCATGCCGGAGGAAAAAAAGCTCTATCTCGGCCATCGTCCGGAAGACAAGGAATTCGTCACCGGATTTTTACGCAAGTTCGGCGTATCGGAAAAAGACCGTCTGGTTATGGTGCATCCCGGCGCACGGGTCGACATCAAGCGGCTCCCGGCCGAAAAAATGGGCCAACTGGCGCGCTGGATGGCCGACGATCTGGGGGTAAAAGTGGTCTACGCCGGCAACAACGCCGACATCGCCGAGATAGCCGGCATCGTTTCATACAGCGGCAAGCGGGGCCTTATCGCCACCAACCTCAAGCTGGGACACCTCGCGGCGCTTATCGCCTCGTGCGACCTGTTCATCGGCAACGACTCGGGGCCGATGCACATGGCCGCCGCGCTTGGCGTGCCGGTCATTGCCTTCTTTGGTCCCAGCGACCCCGCCCTGTGGGGTCCCTTGGCCGCCCAGGCCAAAGTGATACGCAACGCGCCGCTGATGGAGTGCCAGCCGTGCGACCAGAAAAACTGTCCGCACACCGGCGTCCATTGCATGACCAAAATCAAGCTGGCGGAAGCGAAGCGGGCGATCATCAACGTACTCACACACCGCTCAGCCCAGCGTGTCTGATTCCCGCCTTTCAGCCAGTCACGCCCGTTGCGGCGTTTCCATCGCCACGCGCTCCTACAACGGCCGTGAGCTGTTGGAGGAATGCCTGCCGTCGCTTCTGGAGGCCGCCGCCTTTCACGGCCACCCGGATAACGAGGTCTGCGTGTCGGACGACGGCTCCGACGACGGCACGGCGGAGATGATGCGCGTCAAGTTTCCGCAGGTGCGGTTTTTCCGGCTTGAGCAACGCGGCGGCAGCCCGATAGCCAGCAACACCGTCATCGCCCAATGCAAAAACGAGATCATCATTTTCATGGATAACGACGTGAAGGTGGAGCGGGATTTTATCGCGCCCGCCCTGCCGCACTTCGACGATCCCGCGGTTTTCGCCGTGGCCATGCGCGCCCGCCGCTTCGATAAAACCACGTTCCAAAGCGGCGGACAGGTGGGGCGTTTTTCACGCGGGTTTATCCGCGCATGGGAAAACTACGATGTGCCGGAACAGCAACGCGCGGCGGCGGGAAACCTTTATTCCCTGTACGGCATCACCGCCCACGTCGCGCTCCGCAAATCGATGTTCACGCAACTGGGGGGGTTCGATCCGCTCTACTCCCCCTATATCTGGGAGGATACCGATCTGGGCTACCGCGCCTGGAAACGGGGATGGAAAACGGTCTACGAACCGCGCTGCCTCGTCTATCACAAGGTGCATGGCACCGCCGCAAAGCTTCCCCCCAGCTCGCGGATGCTGTACATCAGCGAGCGCAACCGGCTGATTTTTCACTGGAAGCTGCTCGCCGACGGAGACCTGCTTTTCCGGCACTTCTTTTTCCTTTTTTGGCGCACACTTTTCGCGCTGTTTACCTTCAAAAAAAAATTCCTGTTTGCGCTGGCGGAGGCGTTACAATCGGTGCCAGCCATTCGCGCCTACCGGAAGGCCGACAAACAGCACTGGGTTTTGCGTGACCGCGACATCCTGGCGAAGCCGCTGGAAACTTTGGAAAAACTTGAGGGAAACAAATGAAGATATTTATCGATACGGCAGACATTAACGAGATCCGCGAGGCGAATCGCATCGGGATTCTGGACGGCGTCACCACCAACCCGTCGCTCATCGCCAAAACCGGCAAGGATTTCAACAGCGTGGCGAAGGAGATTCTCGCCGAAGTCAAGGGACCGGTGAGCCTGGAGGTGATCGCGCTCGACACGGACGGCATGTTGAAAGAAGCCCGCGTGCTGGCCAAGCTGGGCGAGAACGTCGTGGTGAAGCTGCCGATGACCGTCGACGGCCTCAAGGCCTGCAAGGCGCTCACGGACGAGGGAATAAAAACAAACGTCACCCTCATTTTTTCTTCCAGCCAGGCGTTGCTGGCCGCCAAGGCCGGCGCCACCTACGTCTCGCCGTTTGTCGGCCGCTTGGACGACATCTCCGAAGACGGCATGGGATTGGTGGAGCAGATCGTCCAGATATACGGCAACTACGGCTATCAGTCGGAGGTGATCGTCGCCTCGATCCGCAACCCGATGCACTTCGTCAAGGCCTGCCTCATGGGGGCGGATGTTTCCACCATCCCCTTCGGCGTCATCCAGCAGCTTTCCAAGCACCCGCTCACCGACGTGGGCATCGAGCGCTTCCTGAAAGACTGGGAAAAGGTTCCGAAAAAATAGTTTTCGCCTCAATGGCAATGGCGGACACCATCCCGGCGCGTATCATGACGCGGCGGGATGGTTACTCCCAGAGGAAGAAGGCCGATTTCCGCCGCGGGGGGGCTATCCACCCCTTCGCCATGAACCCATAGTACGTTCCGGCGGAAACCGCCGCGCCGATAGCCGCCCCCGCCAACACGTCAAGCGGGAAGTGCGCTCCCAGATAGACGCGGGAGATGCCCGCCAGCGCCGCCCACGAAAACCACCATGCGCGGTGGCGGCGGAACAGCAACGCCATGAGCGTCGCCACGCTGAACGCGGTCTGCGCATGGCCCGAAGGGAATGTGCGGTGGCTTAGCCGCTCGTACGGCGCATGCACCGCGGCGTCCCGCGGCGGGGTTTTTCCGGCAAAGTAGGCGAGCGGCCGGTCCGCAACCATATTTTGCTTTATCGCGTGAACCGCGCCGCCCGCCAGCAGCAGCGCGGCGGCCAGCAACGCCACGGCCCGCCGCTCCAGCCCGCCGTACCACCACAAGGCGCACAAGGCCACGATGACCGCCGGAGCGGAGTAGGCGGTAAAGGTGAAGAGGAGCATGACCGGGTCAAGAACCGGCGCGTGGGCGCCGTTGATAAGCCAAAAAAACCGTTCGTTAAATGCCGTGAACATCAGCCGCCATTCTTCCTGAACAGGCGCGCCGCGCGCGCGCGGGCTTCATCAAACCACAACTGCAACGCCAGCGGACCCGTTTCGCGCCCGGCGCGGAAGAGAAAAACGGCGGCCAGCAATCCCATCGCGAGGTTCGGCATCCACATGGCGAACCCCGGCGACAGTTTCCCCTCGCGTCCCAGGCTCTCGCCAAACATCAGCAGCACATAATTGAGCACGATGAGCACAATGCCCAGGCCGATCCCCCCCCTGCCGCCGCCGCGATGCACCTGCAGGCCGAGGGGGGCGGCCAGCAGCGCGAGGACGATACAGGCGAACGGCAGGGCCAGCCGCTTATGCATTTCCACCGCGATGGAATAACGCGCCCGCGAATTTTGCGCGTGCGCGGTTTCGTGCAGAAGCTCGGTGAACGAAAGCTCCCGTTCCCCCTTCGTAAAGGCCCGCCGTTTATCGCCGGTATTCATCATCATTTCGTACTCGCCGTACCGCACCGTGCGCCATGTGTTTGCGTCACCGCTGTACATGGCGCCGTCGCTGAGACGGAATACGATACCGTCGGAAGGCGTGCGCGCCAGCATTCCCTCCCGCGCCGCGATAAGGCGGGGGTGTTCCTTGTCGGAGCCGTCGAAAATGAACACCCCTTTCAGGATATTGCTTTCCTGTTTTTTTTCGCCGACGTAAATCACGGTATCGGGGAACCGGTCGAAAAACTTGCGCTCGCCCAGCGCGGCGGTGAAGCGGCGGCTGACGTAATCGGCGATTTGGGAGTTGAAAAGATAGTTTCCCCGGTGCAGCATCTCAAGCGAAAGCCACAGCGATACCAGGGCCGCCCCCGCGGCCAGCAGCGCCACCGGGGCGAGGATGCGGTAAAAGCCGACGCCGCAGGCGCGCATGGCGATGATTTCGCTGTCACCCGACATCCGGGAGAAGGTGATCAACGTGGCCAGCAGCACCGCCAGCGGGATGGTGACCACCAGGAAGGCGGGAGAGGTGTAGAGCACCAGCCTTGCCAATTCACCGCCGCTGATGGCGCTCCCCACCGTCATATTGGCGATAAAATTGATTTTTTCCAGCACCAAAATCGCCATCAGGACGAAAAGGCAGAGCACGAACAGCTTGAAAATTTCGGTGAATATGTACCGGTCCAGCAATTTCATCCGCCGGTCTCCGCCGCGTTAGTGATCATGCGGGGCATTGTAACCCGGAATTTATGCCCGCGCCGGGCGAAAGATGCCCCGCATGGAAGCTATTGATACCTGCATGGTCAATGTCCGCGCTAAACGAATTGTCATTCCCGCGAAGGCGGGAATCCAGGTTCTGGATGCCCGTCTGCACGGGCATGACATTTTTTGTGGGATTTCCTGATAGGACATTATTTATACAGGCATCAATAACTACCGGGGAAAAAGTCCCTTGATCCCGGCGGCGATGATCTCCACGGCATAGGAGGTGAGGACCAGCCCCAGCAGCCGGGTAAAGATGTTCATGCCGGTTCGGCCCAGCAACGTGGCGATCCGCTCCGCCCCCGTGAACAGCAGCAGCGTGATGACGGCAATGCCGGTGATGATGGCCACCAGAATGCCGGCCTCCGCCCACCCCTGCGCCGCGTGGCGGGCGATGATGACCGCCGTAATCGCCCCCGGGCCGGCCAGCAGCGGCACCGCCAACGGCACCACCGCCACGTTCTGGCTTTCTTCCGCTTCGCGCTCTTCCGCCGCGGTGCTTTTGAGGAGGGGGGCGTAGGCGCCCATCATGGCGATGGCGGTCAGGAGGATGAGTATTCCCCCGCCGGCCATGAAGGCGTAAATGCTGATGCCGAATAACCAGAGCAGCCGTTCGCCGAAAAAAAACGCCAGAATCAAGGTCAGCGCCATCGCGGCCGGAGCCATATAGGCGGTGCGGCTCTTCTCGCGGGGGGAGAGGTTGCGGGTGAACATGACGAAAAAGAACACCGCCCCCACCGGGTCGATGACGGCGAAGAGTTCGACAAACAGCTTAACGGCGCCGGTCCACTCCATCATTTGTTACCACTCCTTGTGCCGCCATTATCCCCCATTTCACCCGGATTTTCCGCCTCCAACTTCGCGGCGAGTTCAAGCAGCGGTTTGTTATCCGGGTGCTCCTGAAGGCCGATCCGCGCGATCCGCAGCGCCGCCGCCGGCTTGCCGGCAAGGGACCACGCGGTCGCCATGCGGACAAGTATGGCGGGATCCCGGCCCGAAAGCGCGTAGGCGCGGACATATGCTCCCGCCCACCCCTCTTTTTTCTGGGAGTAAAGAAGGTCGCCGTATACGCTCCACGCTTTGCGTGAAGAAGGGTTCCGTTTTAAAAGACCGTCGACCATGGCGCCCGCCGCCGCGTATTCCTTGCGGCTGATTTTTATCTGGGCGATGCCGAGCAGGCACACATCCTTTTTATCCTTCGAATATGCCTTTTCCAGCATCGGCAACGGATCGCCCGCCTTTCCTTCCAGATACATCTCGGTCAGCCGTTCAAACGCCTCGGTTTTTTCCGGCTTCACCGCCGCCGCATATTTCAAAAGTTTTTCAGTTGTTTTCCAATGGCCGTTTTTCCAAGCCTCCACCGCAAGGTTCATCAGCGCCACATAGGAATCGGGCTTTACCATCAGGGTTTTGCTCCAGAGCGGCGTATCGCTTCGCCAGTCCGGGTTGCGCCGCACGACGAGGACGGAAAAAACGGCCATGACCGCCAGCAAAGCCGCCAGCAGCGCGGCCTTTTTTTTGCGGTCGGCCTCCAGCGCCGCATACGCCGCGGCAACCGAAAAGGAGAGGATGGCGGAAGGGAGATACAGGTACCGTTCCGCCATCAGATTGCCCGTTGGAATAAAGTTGAGGTTGGGGGAAATCACCGCGAAAAACCAGAACACCGTGAATGTGACCCACGGCCGCCCGCGCCGTTGCAGCCACGCGGCGGCCAGCAACGCCGCCACCGCGATGGCGGCGGCATACAGGTGCGGCGGATACGGAAAGACCGCCTGCTTCACCTCATAGGTGGGTATCAGCGGCCACGGCCACAGCAGCAGTTTAAAATAGGCGAATGTCACCCCCGACATCGTGAGGAAATTTCCGAACATGTCGGGGTTAAGCGTATGCCCCCCTTCGCGGGCGACCGCGCCCAGCACCGATGTCCGTACGGCCAGATACACCGCCAATACCGCGAAATAGGGAATCCAGCGCGCCGGTTTTTTATCGCCGTCGCCGAACGTCATATCGTATAGCACGACGGTCAGCGGCAGCACCGCCGCGTTTTCCCCGAACAGGAGGCCCGCCGCGAACAGCAACACCGACACGGTCAGCGCGAACGGGGGGCGCCGCTTGCGGTGAAGCACATAGAGCGCGAAGGCCGCAAGCCACAAAAGATCGGCGGGGATGTCGTAGGTGGAGGTGATAAACGCCACCTTTTCGGTGTGGACGGGGTGAACGGCGAACAGCAATGCCCCCCAAAACGCCCCTCCCCGGTTTTCAAACAGCAGCAGCAACAGCCCGTACAGGATTGCCACGGTCAGCGCGTTCATCGTTTTGCCGACTATGTGGTAGTTCAGCGGATCAAGCCCGCCGAAGCGGTACGTCAGCGCGTACAGGGCGGTGCGGAGCGGCCGGTAGAGGTCCGCGCTCCCTTCGGAAAAAAAGCGGGGGAGGTTGACGCTCCGTATTTCCTTTGCGTTAACGATGAAAATATCGTCGTCCCACGCGAATTCGTTGCGGAAGGCGTTGGCGTACAGCGCGAAGGAGATGGCGATAAGCGCCAGAACCGGCGCGGCATGGCGTTTCATATTTGTTACGCGCATTATAGCCGCCGCGTACCGGGAAAAAAAGGAAGGTTACCGCCCGGCTTTGGCCTTGAACTTTTCTTCGATATGCTCCATTCCCGGCGGGGCTTTGGGCCGCGGAATCGGTTCGGCGAAAATCAGGTAGGCGGGGAACCAGGCGAACAGCGTGCCGATAGCGCCGGCGATGATGCCGCGGAACAGCGCGGTGGGGAGTTCGGCCCCTTTCAGCATGGCCACGCAGGCCGCCACGCCGAACAGCAGCAGCCCGGCCGCGACGGGGATTTTCTTTGCCAGCGAGGTCATGCGCCCTCGGCTCCCAGCACGTTTGCCCAGTTGATATCGCCCCCCGTGGCGGCGGTTTTCATCAGGGTGTCAACGATGCTGGCGACATTCCGGGTTACCTCGGAGTTCGGGAAGAGATCGGAAAAGAGCCGCTGTTTGCGCACGGCGTTCGGCACGGCCATATCCATGGCGAGGTGTCCGAGGAATTCTATCTTGACGCCAAGCTGGAACTTGTCCGCCACCATCACCAGCCGCTTATAGATGTTGGCCGCCTCGATGCGGTCCTTGGCGCTGTTGACGACGAGGCGGAAGCTCTTCACTTTGTAGTCGCGCGAGAGCACTTTCATGATCGCGTACGCGTCGGAGAACGAGGTCGGCTCCGGCGTGGCGACCACCAGTATCTCCTGCGCGGCCGAGCAGAAGAACATGACGTTGGCCGAAATGCCCGCGCCGATGTCGAACAGGATGTAGTCGAAATCGTTCTGGATCACTTCCATCTCGGTCTTGAGCACCAGCCGTTCTTCGGCGGTAAGCTCGCTGTACTTTTTGTTGCCGGTGGAGGCGGGAAGTATCTTGACGCCGCCGGGGCCTTCGATGAGGATGTCGCGCATCCGTTTGGCGCCGGTGAGCACATGCGCCACGTTGAAGCGGGGGGCGAGGCCCAGCAGGATGTGGATGTTGCCCAGCCCCATGTCGGCGTCGAAAATAAGCACGCGGTTGCCGCGCTTGGCGAGTTGCAGCGCCATGTTGGCGACGAGGTTGGTCTTGCCGACGCCCCCTTTGCCGCTGGCGACGGCGATCCCCTTGATCTGCTGCTTCAGGGTTCCCGTTTCGCGCATACCCGGCCTCATCCTTCTGAGCGTTTCAGCCTGATCCATACCGTCCTCTCCAATAGTAAGCCAATTGAGCGTTTTATGCTTCTTTTTTAAACAGGCGCGCGCCCAGCCGCCGGCCGGAAGCCGCCTCGATATCCTCCGGCACCCGTTGACCGGTGGTGCAATAGACCACCGGGAGGCCGGTTTTATAGTTCTGCGCCACAACCACGCCGGGTTTGGCGCTTTCGTCCAGTTTGGTGAAAATGAGGCCGGCGAGGTTCACGCAGCCGAAGTTGCGCACCGCCTCGTCCAGAGCGGCGGCGTCCGATCCCGCGGAAAGCACCAGATAGTTCTCGATGGCGGCGTCTCCCACAAAACCGGCCAGTTCGTTCAGCTTTTTGGCGTCGCGCTGGCTGCGGCCGGCGGTATCGATCAAAATCACGTCGCGGTTCGCCAGCGCGGTCAGCGCCCGCGGCAAATCCCGCGGGGTCAACACCACTTCCAGCGGCAGCCCCAATATCTGCGCGTAGGTGCGCAGCTGCTCCACCGCGGCGATGCGGTAGGTGTCAATGGTGATAAGGCCGACCTTTTTTCCCTGCATGGCGAGCTGCGCGGCGATCTTCGCCAGCGTGGTGGTTTTCCCCACTCCCGTCGGCCCGATCAGCGCTATCACGCGCGGCCCTTCCGCGGCGGTGGCGGCGGTCAGCGGTTCGCCCACGATCATCGTTTCCTGTATCCGGGCGATGACGAGGCCGACGATGGTTTTCAGGTCCAGTTCGCGTCCGCCCGGCACGCTTTCTTTCACTTCGGCGATCAGCTTGAGGGCGTATTCGTGCTCGACTCCGCGCTCCACCAAACGGCGGTAGCAGACGAGGTAGTTCGGTTCAAGGTTAAGCCCTTTGTAGAACTTCGTGTTTTCCAGCATGAACGACATCATCGATTTGAGCGATCCGATGTCGTCCGAAAGCCCGGCGGCGCGGTCAAGCTCGGTACGGCCCACGGCCCCGGTGCCGGAGGCGGCGCCGATCAATTCGCGCAGTTCGCGGATTTCATCGCGCAGCGGGCTGAGCGCGGCGGCGAACGTTTCATGCGCGCCGGCGGCGCGGGTTTCCGGCTTGGCGGCGGCCGGCTGCTTCCGCGGCGCGCGGCGGCGCTGTTGGTCCCGCCGCACCTCCTCGTCGGCCGCGGCGGTCACTTCGATAAGCGGGCGGGCCAGGATGCCGTAGCCGCCGTTGCCGTTCTTGACCTTCCGGCTGCTCAGGATGACGGCGTTCGGCCCCAGATCGGCCTTGATGCGCACGATGGCTTCCGCCATGTCGATGGCCTGATACGTTTTTATCTGCATTAGATGTTCACCACGCCAAGGGTTTCTATTTCAGCGGTGGGGATCACCTCGTTATGGCTCAGCACCACCAGATTGGCCACAAACCGCTCCGTCAGCCGCCGCAGGTGCATCCGCACCGCGGGCGACACCATGACGATCGGCTGGTAGTTCAGCATCGAGAATTTTTCCATTTCCTTCTTGAGGGTGTCGATCAGCCGCTGGGCCGCCGACGGCTCCATCGCCAGATAGCTGCCGTGCTGCGTCTGCTTGATCGATTCGCCGATCATATCCTCCAGCTTGCGCGAGAGGGTCAGCACCGGGAGCTTTCCGTCGGCGCTCAGGTATTGGTTGGTGATCGGGCGGGCCAGCGCCTGGCGCGCATACTCCGTCAGCACGTCGGTATCCTTGGTCACATGGCCCCAATCGGCCAGGGTCTCCAGAATGGTGCCGAGGTCGCGGATGGAGACGTTTTCCCGCAGCAGGCCCTGCAGCACTTTCTGCACCTGGCCCAGCGTGAGGATGTTCGGCACCAGTTCTTCCACCACTTTCGGGGCGGTGGTCTTGTAGTTGTCCAGCAGGGCGTTGATTTCCTGGCGGCCCAGCAGTTCCTGCGCGTGGCCGCGGATCACTTCTTTCACGTGCGTGGTGAGCACCGTCGCCACGTCCACCACCGTGTAGCCGGCCGATTTGGCGCGGTCGCGGTTGGCTTCCGAAATCCAGAGCGCCGGCAGGCCGAAGGTCGGCTCCACGGTGCGGATGCCCGGCACCGGCTCGACGCCCGTGCCCGGATCCATGGCGAGGTAGTGGTTCATGTAGATTTCGCCGCTGGCCACCTTCACCCCCTTGATGAGGACGGAGTATTCGTTCGGCTTGAGCTGCAGGTTGTCGCGGATGTGCAGCGGCGGCACGATAAAGCCGTATTCGAGGGCGAACTGGCGGCGGATGCTCTTGATCCGGTCGAGCAGTTCGCCGTTCTGCGCGGCGTCGACGAGCGGGATCAGCTCGTAGCCGATTTCCAGTTCCATCGTGTCCAGCGGCAGGAGCGCCTCCACTTTTTCCTGCACCGGGGCCTGCGCCGCCTTCTCGGCTTCGATCTTGCCCAGCGCCTCCATTTCGGTTTTTGCCTGGAACGTGAGGTAGGAGATGGTGCCGGTGATGGCCGACAACACCAGAAACGCCAAGTGCGGCAGGCCGGGAACAAGGGCGAAAAAGCCGAGCGCCCCCGAAGCGACCGCGAAAGCGCGCGGGTGCAGCAGCAGCTGCTTGGCCACGTCGGTGCCCATGTCGGATTCGCTGGCGGCGCGGGTGACGATGAGGCCGGCGGCGGTGGAGATCACCAGCGCCGGTATCTGGCTCACCAGGCCGTCGCCGATGGTGAGCAGGGTGTAGACGGTCAGCGCGTCGGACAGGCTCATCCCCTGCTGGAGGATGCCGATGGCGAAGCCCCCGAGGATGTTGATGCCGGTGATGATAAGCCCCGCTATCGCGTCGCCGCGCACGAAGCGGATGGCGCCGTCCATCGAGCCGTAGAAGTCGGCTTCGCGTTCGAGCGTGCGGCGGCGTTGGCGCGCCTGCACCTCGGTGATGAGGCCGGCGTTGAGATCGGCGTCGATGGACATCTGCTTGCCGGGGATGGCGTCCAACGTGAAGCGGGCCGCCACTTCCGAGGTGCGGACGGCGCCCTTGGTGATAACCACGAAATTGATGATGATCAGGATGAGAAAGATGACGGTGCCGACGACATAGTTGCCGCCGACCACGAAATTGCCGAATGCTTCCACCACCTTGCCGGCCGCCGAGGTTCCCTCGTTGCCGTGGAGCAGGATGAGCCGGGTGGTCGCCACGTTCAGGGCAAGCCGGAACAGCGTGACCACCAGCAGTATCGACGGGAAGGAGGAAAGCTCCAGCGCCGACTTGATGTAGATGGAAATTATCAGGATGATCACCGCCGTGGTGATGGAGAGGGAGAGGAAGAGGTCCAGCATGAACGCGGGGAGCGGCATGACCATGAGGGCCACCACGCCCAAAAGGCCGACGGCCATGCCCACATCGCTGAACTTGGCGAATTTGGGCATCGCATTCGTTTCGGTCGCAACCGCCATATTTTCCCTCACTCCGCTGTCAAAAAGCCGACGGGGCCAAAACCCCGTCAAAATTTTGCTTCATCGGCCTTTCTTCGTCTAACGTGCTGTTTTTACTTATGCTTTCCTTTTAGTTTGTACACATAAGCAAGGATTTCCGCGATTGTCCGGTAGAGCTCTTCGGGTATTGCCTTGCCTATATCCATACTCTTAAACAATAGCCGTGCCAAAGGCTTGTCTTCCACGATGGGAATGTTATGTTGGCGCGCGATCTCTTTTATTTTTTCCGCGATATGTCCCGCCCCTTTTGCCACCACCGCCGGCGCGGCCATTTTTCCGCGGTCATACGCCAGCGCGATGGCGAGGTGGGTGGGGTTTGTGATGATCACCTCCGCCTTGGGCACCTCCTGCATCATCCGCCTGCGGGCCATGGCGTACTGGGCGGTGCGTATCCGCTGTTTCGTTATCGGGTCGCCTTCCGTGTTCTTCCGCTCGTCCTTGACCTCCTGCTTGGTCATCTTGATGCTTTGTTCGTAGGTGTATTTCTGAAAACCGTAGTCGGCGGCCGCAAGGGCCAGCATCAGGAGCAGCACGTAGAACATCAGCTTCACCGACACATGGGAGACGAAGAGGATGATCTGCTCGACGCTTTGGTCCGAAAGCAGCGGGATCGTTTCTATTTCATTCCGGAGCACGAGGTAGCAGATGTAGCCGACGATGGCGATTTTGCCCAGCGATTTCAGCAGCTCGGCCACGGCGGAAGGGCTGAAGAAGCGGCCGAAGCCGTTCAGGGGGTTGAGCTTGTCCAGCTTGGGCATCAGCGGTTCGAGGGTGAAGATCAGCCCGCCGTTTTGCAGAATGGCCGCCGCCACGCCGGCCGCCGCCACGCCGGCCATCAGCGGCCACAAAATGACCGCCAGTTCCTTCATGTAGTAGAGCATCAGCGGCCGCATGGAGATAACGTCGAGCTGGTAGGAGGCGCTGATGGTAAAGCTGTGGCGCATCATGTCGGCGATGTGTTCGCGCATGTAGCCGCCCGTTGCGTTGAGAACGGCCAGCGCCACCAGCAGCACGGCCGTGGAGCCGATCTCCTTGCTCTGGGCGGTGCGCCCTTTCTCGAGGGTTTCTTCGCGTTTTTTATCCGATGCGTCTTCTGTACGCTGCTCCTGATCGTCTTCGGCCATACTCCCCGCCCCCTATTCCATCAGGCCATGAGCTTCATCAGCCCGATGACGTTTTCAAAGAGGTGGAAGACCGAGCCGCGGAACACATAGTAAAAGACCGGCAGCCCCGCGCCGATCATGAACAGCCCCAGCGCGATCTGCACCGGAAAGCCGACGATAAAGACGTTCATCTGCGGCACGGTGCGGGCGATAAGCCCCAGCGCCACGTTCAGCAGCAGCATGGTGGCCATGACCGGCGCCGCCAGCTTGATGGCCAGCACGAACACGTCGGCGGTGAGGGTGGTCACCAGGTCAACCAGCCCCGCGTGCGGCGTGAAGCCGAGCACCGGGATGAGATCGAAGCTTTTGGCCGCGGCGGTGATAAGCCAATGGTGGCCGTTGATGGCCAAAAACACCAGCAGCGCCACGATGTTCCAGAACTGCGAGGTTATGGAGACCTGCGAATTGGTGGTGGGGTCGAGCACGTTCACGATGCCGAATCCGATCTGGAAGCCGATGAGCTGCCCCGCGAACTGCACCGCGGTGAAGATGAGCTGGGAAGCGAAGCCGATGGTGAGGCCGATGGCGAGTTCCCCCGCCAGCATCAGCGTGAAACGGCCCATCGGCATCCCCATGTCCACCGGCGGCAGTTTGGCCACGCTGAAAACGATATAGGCGGTGATGGCGACCAGCCCTATCCGCGCCTGGGTTGGAACAGTGGTGGCGCCCAGCACCGGCATGGTGAGCAGCAATCCGCCCATCCGGACGAACACCAGCGTAAAGCCGATGAACGCGCCGTAGTCGAAATTGAACAGGTTCATTTTACGTATTGCGGGATGTTGATGAAGATGTCCGCGGTGAAGGAAATGAGCACTTGCATCATCCAGGGGAAGAACACCACGATGGCCACCATCACCCCGAGTATCTTCGGGATGAAGGAGAGCGTCATTTCCTGGATGGAGGTCACCGCCTGGAAGATGGAGACCGCCACGCCGACCACCAGCCCGATGCCGAGCATCGGCGCGCTCACCAGGATGGTCACTTCCAGCGCCCGTTTTGCCACGTCCACGATATATTCGGGTGTCATCGCTTTCTCCTTTTATCCGAAACTCTTTACCAGCGACCCGACGATGAGGTACCAGCCGTCCACCAGCACAAACAGCATCAGCTTGAACGGCAGGGAGATCATCACCGGCGGCAGCATCATCATGCCCATGCTCATCAGCACCGAGGCGATCACCATGTCCACCACCAGGAAGGGGATGTAGATCATGAACCCTATCTGGAAGGCGGTGCGCAGCTCGCTGATGATGAACGACGGAATCACCACATAGGTGGGGATGTCATCGATGGTCCTGGGTTTTTTTTCCTTGGCCAGGCTGATGAAAAGCCCCAGATCCTTCTCGCGCGTCTGGCGCAGCATGAAGGTGCGCAGCGGCTTCATCGCGCGCGTCAGGGCCTCTTCCTGCGAGATTTTGTTTTCAGAATACGGCTGGAAGGCCGTTTCGTTTATCTGCTTGAAGGCCGGCGCCATGATGAAGAAGGTAAGGAAGAGCGCCAGCCCGATCATCATCTGGTTCGGCGGCACCTGCTGGGTGCCCATCGCCTGCCGCAGGAACGACAGCACGATCACGATGCGCGCGAACGCGGTCATCATTATCAGCAGCGCCGGGGCCAGCGAAAGGATCGTGAGGATAAGGAGTATCTTGATGCCGGTGGATACCTCGCCGGGCTGGCCCGCCTCCTGCATCCCGATGCTGATCGTCGGCAGGCCGGCCGCTTCGGCCGCCGCCGGCGCGCCGCACAGCAGCAACGCGGCCAGCGCCGCGCACGCCAATAGCGTTTTCATGTTCATCGCCGTCAGCCCGCCTGTCCCTGAAGCGTCCGCAGCTTGCTGGCGATGGAGCGCGCCACGTCCGAGACCATTTCGTCCTTCCGGGTCTGGATGCCGTTTCCTTCCGCCGCTTCCGCGGCGGCGGTGGTTCTCACGGTCTCCTCGTAGCTGGCGATCTGCCGGGCAAACGCCGGGTTCACCGGCTTTTGCGCGTTGCGGCGGCGTTCCAGCCACGCCATGAACGGGAACTTCTTAAACACCCCCATCGGCTTGTCCGGCAGCCGGTGGGCGAATTTTATCTCTTCGATCTTTTCCGGTTCGCTGTAGCGGGCCAGGAGGTTGATGTTGCTGTTGGTGACGCCCAGCACCAGCACTTCCCCCCCCACTTCGATGATGGTGACGTTCTTCTTCACGCCGATGAAGTGGCTGCTCAGCACCTTGAGCTGCTTTTTGCCGCCAAAACCACCCTCCATCGCCCCGAGGTATTTTTTCGCCCCGTAGGAGATGACGAGGATCAGCGCCAGCACCACCGCCAGCGCGCTTCCGATCTTCACAAACGCTTCCCCCAGCGATGGCGCTTGCGGCAGGGCCGCCTTGTCCGGGCCCGGCAGCATACCGGCCATTTTCACGCCCCCGTCGTTCTTTCCCTTGCCCGGTTCGCTTTCCGCCTTGAGCTGATCCAGCGTCGTTTGCAAACGGGCGATCAGTGCGGCGTCTTCGGCGGCCATCGGCGCGGCGTTTTCGGCGGCGGATTCTTCGTGGGCGGATGCCGCGGCGGCTGACGCCACATCGGCTTCGGGAGCTTTGACATCAGTGGCGGGGGCGAGTTCGTTCATCGCCGGATTTTTTGACGCTTCGGCGGGGGCAACCGTCAAGGTTTCCGGCACCGGCGCCGCCTTGGGGCCGACCACAAACACAAGCTTTTCGGCGTTTGTTTCAAGGGAAAAGTTCTTTTTCAGGGCCGCCACCGACTCCTGCGGGAAAATTCGTATCCGCAAAAGGGAGGGGCTGATCTGGTATAGATCGATCTCCTTTATGCCGGCGTGATCGACCGAAAACTGGCGTTGGGCCGGCTTCACAAAGCCCCCCGGCACATCGATCTGGATGGACTTTTCGTAATACTTAACAATGGGTTTGGGGTTGGCATCGAATGCCAGCGCCACACGGAACTGATCCCCGGCGGTGAAGGAGGCGATATCCTTGAATGCGTTGGGGGCGGCGGCCGCTTCCGGGATGGCTCCCGCCAACAGCCCCGCCAGTAACGTCAGAAATACAGCTATCTTTTTCAAAACAAACTCCTCCTCAAAGACCGTCAGAATTACTCTCTGGGGGAGGTAAAGAGCAAGAGCGGTGCCAGAACAGTTTTGCCCGTTTTCGCGGCGGGTTTCGTATTTTTGATCCCGGACTTTATAATCATCCGTAACCCGATGTTAAATGGGAGACGCCCTTTTATGCTGACAGCGATTAAAGACGGCTACGAGATAGACGATTCTTTCCACCGCCTCGATTTTGACCGGCTGGAACAGTGGCTCGCCAGCACCTACTGGAGCCCCGGCATCAGGAAGGATGAGATCGTAAAAGGAACCCGCCACTCCGCCATCGCCGTCGGCTGTTACCTGAAAGGGCGGCAGGTGGGATTTCTCCGCGTAGCCAGCGATAAGACCCGTTTTGGTTTTTTTATGGATGTCTATGTGGATGAAGCGCACCGCGGAAAAGGGATCGCCCAGGCGATGATGCGGTTTGTTTTTGACCATCCCGACTTCGCCGCCGTTTACATCTGGATGCTCGGCACCAAGGATGCCCACGGTGTTTATGAAAAACTGGGGTTTGCGCCGGTGCCGGAACCGCAAAACTGGATGTGGATCAAAAAGCCCCGGCCCGCTTAACGGCCGCTGTCATTCTGAAAGAGCGCCTGCGACTGAAGAATCCCTTTCCGGAAAGAGATCCTTCGCTCCCTCAGGATGACAACACTTGTATCTACCGACTCTAAATGGTGGCGTTAACGCGACAGCACCTTCTCCAGCGCTTTCAAAAAGCGGCGGTTGTTCCGCTCCGTGTCGATGGTGACGCGGATATGGTCGGGCAGCGCGTACACATCCATCGGGCGGACGACCACCCCCTCGCGCAGCAGCTTTTGGAATACCTCGCGGCCGTCGCCGGTTTTCACCAAAATGAAATTCGCCTGCGACGGCAGACAGGTGATTTTGCGCTTGCCCAGTTCCTTGTATAAAAACTTCAGCCCGGCTAAATTCAGCTTGCGGCTTTTGGTCACATGCGCCGTGTCGTCCAGCGCGGCCAGCGCCGCCGCCTGCGCGATGAGATTGGTGTTGAACGGCTGGCGCAGCCGGTTGAGGTACTGTATCAACTCCGCGTCGCCCACCCCGTAGCCGATGCGCGCCCCCGCAAGGCCGTAGACCTTGCTGAACGTCCGCAGGATGACGATGTTCGGATGCTTCTTCCGCAGTTCCATCGTCTGCGGATAGTCTTTCGCCGCGGCGTATTCGTAATACGCCTCGTCCATCACCACCGGGATGTGCCGCACTTTTTCCAAAAAGGCGCACAGCTCTTTTTCGGTGTTGTAGGTGCCGGTCGGGTTGTTCGGGTTGGCGATGAAAACCAGCTTCGTCTTGCCGTTCACCAGCCGCGCCATCGCGCCCAAATCGTGCCCGTATTGCGCGGTGGCCGGGGCCTCCAGCGTTTCGCCCCCCGCCCCCTGCGTGATGAGCTTGTAGACCACGAAGGCGTGTTTGGAAACAACGGCGTTATCGCCCGGCTGTACAAAGCAGCGGATCAGCAGTTCGATCAGTTCGTTGCTGCCGTTGCCGAATATCAGTTCGTCGCTATATACCTTTAGCGCGTCCACCATCCGCTTGCGGAGGTAGAAGGCGTCCCCTTCCGGGTAGTAGTGGATTTTTTTGATGGCGGCGGCGATGGCCTTCTTCGCCTTCGGGCTGGGGCCGAGCGGATTTTCGTTGCTGGCCATCTTCACGCAGTTGCGTATGCCCAGTTCGCGCTCCACCTCTTCCAGCGGCTTCCCCGGCTCGTAGGGAAGCAGCGATTGGATGTACGGGGGAACGAGATTTTGGAAACGCGGACTCATCCGTTCCCTTTCGGATAGCTTCCCAGTATTTTCAGGAAGTCGCCCATCCTCGCCACCTGTTTCAGCGTTTTCTCCACGGCGGCGTCTTCGCGGTGGCCGTCGAGGTCGATGAAGAAGAGGTAGCCCCACGCGCCGGCTTTCAGCGGGCGCGAGGCGATCTGCGTGAGGTTGATCTTCGCTTTGTTGAAAAGGGCCAGCAGGCGGAACAGCTCGCCCGGCCGGTTTTTGATCGCAACGGCGATGGAGGTTTTGTCCTTCCCCGTCCGCTTGGGGGCCGTGCGGCTGATAACCACGAAGCGGGTTTTGCCGCTTGCGCCGTCTTCTATGTTTTTGTCCAGCACGTTCAGCTTGTAGATTCGCGCGGCGGCCAGCGAACCGATGGCGGCGGCGTTCTTTTCATGCGCCGCTTTGGCGGCGGCAGCGGCGGTGCTGGAGGTTTCGAGAATTTCAACCCCCGGCAATGCCCGCTGGATGTAGCCGCGGCACTGTCCCAGCGGCTGCACATGGCTGTAAAGCCGCTTGATGGCTTTTATATCTTTTGCTTTGGTCAAAAGGTTTTGGTGCGCGGCGATGGTCTTTTCCCCGAAGATGGTGAGCGACGAATCCTTCAGCAGGTCGAGGTTGGCGTTCACCGGCCCCTCCACCGAGCTTTCGATGGGCAGCACGCCGAAGTCGCATTCTTCCCCCTCCACCGCCTTTACGATCGGCGCGAAACCGGGGAGCGGCATGAACTCGTTTGATGTGCCGAACAGCGCGATGGCCGCCTCGTGCGAGAACGTGCCAAGCGGGCCGAGGAAGGCGACGCAGAGCGGCTTTTCCACCGCGCGGGCGGCGGAAAAAATCTCGCGGTAGACCGCTTCCAGCGATTTTTTTGGTATCACGCGGGCCAGCGATGTGAGGCGCTCCACCACCTCGGCTTCGCGTTTGGGGTCGTATACCGGCGCGCCGGTGGCGGCCTTTATCCTGCCGATCTCGACGGCGCATTGCGTGCGGCTGTCGAGCAGCTTTATGATCCGGCTGTCGATGCGGTCAATCCGCTTGCGCCAGTCGCCGATGTTGTCTTTCACGTTTTCGCCGCCCCCCCTTTTACACGCCGTATTATCGTATAGTGCGGCTGTTGCCGCAAGTGTGGTAGGCTTTTGGGCGATGTTAAACAAAAAAACCGCTTCAGCGCCGCTTTTCGGCGTTGCGTTTATCTCCGCGCTCCTGCTTGCCGCTCCCCAAAGCCATGCGCGAATGCAGACCTTTGAGAAGGAATACACCTACACCGCCAGCGAACTGGACAGCAAAAGCAGTTGCCGCGCCATCGCCCTCGAACAGGTGAAGCGGCTCCTTATACAGGAGCTTGGCGTGT
>JACRGQ010000023.1 GCA_016217735.1 Nitrospinota bacterium | reverse complement strand
TCTACAGACGGTTTGTGGCCGTCCTTTCGGGCCTCGACCTCGTGATCGTGGTCAAGCGCGGGCGGCAGGAACCTGAATACGGGGGCCTGGAACGCCAGTTTGAAAAACTGGCGGGGAAATTACAGTGATTAAGAGTTTGCTTTCGCTCCTTATAAGGGGATACCAACTGGCTATCAGCCCGCTGCTGCCGCCGGCATGCCGTTTTCACCCCACCTGTTCCTGCTATAGCCTTGAGGCCGTTCAAAAATATGGCGCATTGCGCGGCGGCTGGCTTGGCGTCAAACGGCTCTCAAAGTGCCATCCGCTCCACCCCGGCGGGTACGATCCCGTAGAATGAACCGAAAGGACTGATGGAAAAGAAAACTGTTTTAGCGGTGGTTCTCTCGCTGGCCGTTGTGCTTGGCTGGAACTTTTGGTATTACCATCGCTATAAAGACACCTTGGAGGCGAATCTCAAGGCCGCCGAACAGCAGGCGGCGGAAAAGAAAACCGAGCCAGCCAATACCCCCCCGCCGCCCGCGGTGGCGGCCACGCCCGCCGGAACGGCCGACCCGATGGCGGGGATTCCCGCCGAAAAGCCGGTCAACGCCCGAACCGTGGTTGTTGATACCGGCGTTACCCGCGTCATCCTTTCCAACGCGGGGGGCGTGATCCAATCACTCCAACTCATCAAATTCACCGGCGATAGCGGGAGCACCGTCGACTTGGTCGACCCGAAATCGCCGCTCAAGCCGCTGGCGCTCAAATTCGCCACCGGCGAAGCGACCAAAAAAATCAATCAGACGTTCTTTGCCACCGACGCGCCGGAAAGCATCGCCCTGACCCCCGAACATCCGGACGCCGTGGTTGTTTTCCACCTTACCCTGGATAACGGGGTGGCCATCACGAAGAAGATCGCCTTTAGCCACGGCTCGTACATGATCGGCCTCGACGTGGCCGTCACCGTGCCGGGCGGGGACGTGACCGGCTCCTCTTTCGGCCTTGCCTGGACCGGGCTGGGCGGGGACAAAGACACCATCAGCTACCACGGCCCGGTGGTGCTGACCGACGGCAAGCGGCTTGCTGACGCCCCCAAAGTGAACGAATCAAAAGACTACGCCGGGAAAGTGCTCTGGAGCGGGCTGACGGACAAATATTTCTGCGGCGTATTTCTGCTCGACGCGGAAAAATCGAACGTGACCACCTCGCAACCCTATGAAAAAGGCTACGAGATCACCGTGCAACTTGCGTCCAACGCGGGGCCGAACAAGCTTTCGCTCTACGCCGGCCCGAAAGACCATGCCATCCTTGATAAAGCGGGACACGACCTCGACCGTATCATCAACTACGGCTGGTTCGACATCATAGCAAGCCCGCTCTACATGGCGCTGCTCTGGATCAATACCTTCGTGGGAAACTACGGCTGGGCCGTCATCATCCTCACCATCATCGTCAAGCTGATCTTCTGGCCGATGACGCAGAGCAGCTTCCGCTCGATGGAAAAGATGCGCACCGTTCAGCCGCAGCTCAAAAAAATCCAGGAGCGGTACAAGAACGACAAGACGAAAATGAACGAGGAGATGATCGCGCTCTACCGGGAACACCGGATCAATCCGCTTTCCGGCTGCCTCCCGATCGTGCTGCAGATACCCGTATTCGTGGCGCTTTACAAAGTGCTGCTGGAATCGATAGAACTCAAAGGGGCGCCCTTCATGCTGTGGATACACGATCTTTCCATGAAAGACCCGTACTATGTATTCCCCGTCCTGATGGGCATATCCATGTTCGTGCAGCAGAAGATGTCCCCGGCCTCCACCGACCCCGTTCAACGGAACATCATGCTCATCCTTCCGGTGGTCTTCACCGTGATGTTCATAAATTTCCCGGCGGGGCTGGTGGTCTACTGGCTGGTGAACAACCTGCTCTCGATCCTCCAGCAATACATGATCCGGTTACAGAAGAAAGAGGGCTAAAAAAATGGAATGGACGACGGCTGAAGGAAAATCGTACGAAGAGGCGGTCGCCGCCCTGCTGAAAAGCATGGGGGCCGACAGAAGCGAAGTTGAAATAGAAGACCTGGGCGACGCGAAAAAACTCTTCGGCCTGGGCGGCACGGTGGCAAAGGTCCGCGGACGCCTTATGCATGAATCGTTCGCGGAGCCGGCCGTCAAACACCGCGCCAAAGCAGGCGCGGCCGCGCGGAGGACACCCCCGGCAAATCCCGTGGACATGGCCGGACTGGGCGACATACCGGAAAAAATGCGCGCCTTCCTCGAAGATATCGTGGCGAAAATGAACATTAAAAACGCGGCGGTGGACATCGCCCCCGGCGAAGGGCAAATCGTCCTGAATATCACCGGCGCGGGGGGCGGCGCGCTGACCGGCAGAAACGGCGAAACATTGGAAGCGTTGCAGACGCTGGTGGAAATCTATGCCGGACGGCTCAACGGCGCAAAGCTCCCCTTCGTGGTGGATGCCGAAGACTACCGCGCGCACCGCGAGGAAAAACTGCGCGCGCTGGCCGAAAAATCGGCGGAAAAAGCCATAACCACCGGCCGGAAAGTTTTCCTCGGGCCGATGAAGCCGTCCGAGCGCAAAACGATCCACGCCTTTTTGCAGGACGACACACGGGTGAAAACCCACAGCCAGGGAACGGGGGATAACCGCCAAGTGGTCATATATCCCGAAAAATAGCTTGGCGCCGTCGGAATTCCCCGTTACAGAACGGCTATTGTTCCCGGTGGTAAATACCGGTAGAATCTATCCGATGATTTTAAAGGGATTGTGGGCATCATCCCGCTTACTCAATAAGGGACGGGCGCGGTGAAAAAGACATATTCGGAACCGTCTGTCGGTATTAAAATCGGCACGCCGGAGGCCGACAAGCTCATTGTCGAGTACGCCCCGCTCATCAAGTTCATCGCGCAGCGGATCGCCGTGCGCCTCCCCCCCCACATCGAGCTGGACGACCTCACCAGCGCCGGGGTGATGGGGCTTATCGACGCCATCGGCAAATTCGACCCATCAAAAGACACGCAGTTCAAGACGTACGCCGAGATCCGCGTCCGCGGCGCCATACTGGACGAGCTGCGGTCGCTGGACTGGGTGCCGCGCTCGGTGCGCCAACGCGCCACCGAAATATCGCAGGCCTATGCCGCGGTGGAACAGCGGATGGGCCGCGCCGCATCCGACGAAGAAATCGCGGCCGAACTCGGCCTGCCGCTGGAAGAGTTCTATAAACAGTTGGGCAACGCCAAAAGCGCCCCGCTGCTGAGCATTGAAGACCTCGGCGGCTTGGGAAAAGACGGCGAAAAACGCGACATCATGGAAGTGCTGGCCGGATCGCCCGACACCGACCCGCAGATGATGGCCCGCGTGAGCGAAGTGCGCGAAATCATCGGCCGCGCCATCGACCAGCTCCCGGAAAAAGAGCGGCTGCTGGTATCCCTTTATTACTATGAAGAGTTGACCATGAAAGAAATCGGCGAAGTGCTCGGCATCACCGAATCGCGCGTTTCGCAGCTCCACACCCGCGCCGTGATGCGCCTGCGCGGCAAACTGCTCCGCTACATCCAGACCGACGACGATCTGCGCGACTGATCCGCTTTATCATGAATAAAGCGGGTTGACCCGCGCGGCATTACCCTTCTTTTGTCTCCGCCGCCGGGAACCTGACGGTGAAAAGCACGCCGCCATCCACGTTCCGCGCGGTGATCGTCCCCTTATGGGTCTTGATGATTCCGTGCGAGACGGATAGCCCCAGCCCGGTTCCTTTCCCCACTTCTTTGGTGGTGAAAAACGGGGTGAACACCTTGTCGATCATCGCATCGGGAATTGGGGGGCCGCTGTTCCATATCCGCGCTTCAACATCGCCGCCGTCGTTGAAGGTGCTGATCTTGATGAGCCGCTGGCCCGGCTGCCCCTTGAGGAAGAAGAACGCATTATTCAAAATATTCATGAAGACCTGCTGGAGCTGGTATTGGTCTCCCATGATCTGCCGCAGGCCGGGAGCGTAGTCCTTTTCCAGCGCCACGTTATTCACCTTGAATTCGTACTCCACGATATCGGTGGTCGCCCGCAGCACGTCGTTGAGGGCAACCTCCGTTTTCCGCGGCTGGTGCCGGTGGGAGAATCTCAGCAGGTTCTGCACGATGCGGGAACAGCGGAGCGCCTCGCCGTGAATCTTTTCCACGTCGCGGAGCGGCCCTTCCTGCCCCTTGAGTTCCTCCAGCAAAAATTCGGAGTAGCCGATGATGCCGGCCATCGGATTGTTCAACTCGTGGGCGATGCCGGTCGCCATCTCACCGATGGAGGCAAGCTTTTCGGTCTGCAAAAGCTGCGCCTGGAGGTTCCGGTTTTCCGTCACGTCGATGACAAGCTCGATGACCTGGGCCACCGCGCCGGCGGCGTCCGCCACGGGGGTGGCGCTGATGAAGTAGTGGCGGGTGTCCCCCGGGCCCAGCGTAAGGCTCACTTCCTCCTTTATTGTTTTGCCGATGCTGAACGCGCGCAGCGCCAGACAGTCTTCATCCTTGCCGACAAGGCAGAGGAGGCAGTTTCCCCGCCGGTCCGATACCTTTTCAGCCAAGGCCATAATCTCGCGGTAGCGGCTGTTGCTCCATTCCATTTGCAAGCCGGGCAGGAATACGGCGATACCCGCCCCGACCGAACTGACAATGCGGTCCATGTTCTCTTTTTCCCGCCGCAGGCTCAATTCATATTCCCGCCGGTCGGTCACGTTGCGCAAATAGACCTGATAGATGAAGCTCCCGCCGTCCTTGCGCCGCAACAGCGCCGTGTTGTTTTCAAAGTGGAGCGCGCGGCCACCCGCCGCGGCAATAACCTGCTCCGTGGTGAACGTTCCCTCCTTCCCCGCGAGGCGGCGGACGTTTTCCATGAATTCATCCGCGTTGCCCAACAGTTCGGTAAACGGCGCGCCAAGCAACTCATCGCGCGATTTTTTGCCCAACGTGTTCACCGCGCCGGTATTCACATCGGTGATGAGAAGGCCGGCGTCGAGGATAAATATCGGATCCGGATCCGCCTCGATGAGCATGTGGTACTTGTTTTCCTCCGCCGACAAGGCGGCGCCCATGCGGGCCTTTTCTTCCGCCACCAGCCTCCCCAACGCCATGCGGTAAAGCATAAAGCCCCCCGCCACCACCAGCAGCATCAGAACAAGAACAACCGCCGTGCGCATCCGCTGCACATTGCGCACGATCCCCATCACATCGTTGAAGCCGGTTTCGGAAACGATCACCCACCGGTTTTCCCCCAGTTCCATCGGCATGGTGGCGATAAGATCGCGCTGTGTGCCGCCGTGGGCCATGAGGTCGTAGGTGCCGGCCTCTTTGTTCAGCAAGACGGCAAGCTCGCCGGCGTGATATTCGTGCGACATCACCAGCGAGCAATACACCAAATTCCCCTCGCGGTCGAAAATCCACCGGTGGTCGTACGACTGTTTCCCCTTTTCGTAGTCGGATATGACGTTTTCCACGAACCCCATATCGACGGAAAGGAACAGCCGCCCCGCCGTCTTGCCTTTGTACAGCAACGGCACCGACACATCGATGAGGCGCAACAACTCCGCCCGCCCCCCGGTGACCGCCGTCACTTCATGCGGCTTCGATATCAGGGGAACGCGTTCCCCCAGCTTCCCGGCGGGCTGGAAAAGGCCTTCCACGCCGGCCTGAACCATTTTCACCCCCAGCCCCAAATTCACCATGTTAATCAACGGACGGCCGCTGGCATCGGTGATGGCGAAGCGGAGATGCGTGGGACTCCGCTCCATAAAGGGACGCACTTCGTTTTGGGCGAACTGCGTAAGGATGGGGGATGCCGGGTTTAACTCACCGTTGGCCAACCGCGCGGTGACACCCGTTTCCGCCAGACGCAGCGCGAATATTTGCAGCATCCCCTGGGTGGCGCCAAAATGATCGATGATGTGGCTTTTAAGGTGCTTGGCGAGGCGGAACTGTCCCTCGTTGAACTTCTGCGCCATATAGCGCTCGATGCTGCCGCCGAGGCTGTCGAATACCAGCCCGATAGCCACCACAAAAGCCACGAGACCGGCAACCGTGATGCCAAAAATGCGCTGGATTTTCTTTTCTGTCATGGACTGCGAATCCCACTCCCTCAATCGCCGGGGATTGGAATAATTTCATTCCCGGCCCTGCTCCTGTGGGGTAGTATTGCATAAACACGATGGCGAAAAAACATAATTTAATGACCAAAAAGGCGTTTCCGATTGACCGCGCGGTCGCAATACTCCGCAAGGAAGCGCCACGCTATACCGTGCCCATAGTGAGCCACTATGTGGAATCCCCCTTTAAGGTATTGATCTCCACGCTCCTTTCGCTTCGCACCAAGGATAAAACCACCGCCGCCGCGGCACAGCGGCTCTTCGCCAAGGCCGATACGCCGGAAGCCATCATGCGGATACCGCCGAACACGCTGGAAAAGCTCATCTATCCGGTCGGTTTTTACAAAAACAAGGCCAAGACGCTGCACCACGTATGCCATACGCTGCTGGAAAAATACGGCGGCAATGTGCCAAGCGCTTTGGATGAACTGTTAACGATAAAAGGGATCGGGCGGAAAACCGCCAACCTGGTGGTGACGCTCGGCTTTAACCAGCCGGGAATCTGCGTGGACATCCATGTACACCGGATCAGCAACCGCTGGGGCTACGTCAAAACCGCCGCGCCGGACGAAACGGAAACGGCGCTGCGGAAAAAGCTGCCGAAAAAATACTGGATCGAGTACAACGACCTGCTGGTGACCTACGGGCAAAACGTCTGCCTGCCGGTATCGCCGCACTGCTCCAAATGCCCGCTGGCGGCGTTCTGCCCCAAAACCGGCGTGACGCGCCACCGCTGAAACCCGGAATCCGGGGGTTTAAAAAACCGTCCGGCTATTTCCCCTCGATAACGGGAGGCGCGGGATGGTTCCGTGTGCGGTAACGTTTCGCCGGCGCGGGAGGAGGTTCCTGGCCAGCCGGTTTTTCCTTTGGCGCGGCGGCGGCCTGCGGAGGCGGTTGCCCCTGCGCCGGCTTTGCGGGAATGGCTTCCACGCGGGTGGTCTGCCATGTGACGCTATACGAATAACCGGTCAGCTCGGCGGCCAGCACATCGGCCACCGGCGTAACTTTTACCGTTTCCCCGGGGTTCATCATGCCCCCCGCGCCAACCGGAACATCGAATGATTTCGTCCCGTCTTTCGTTTTGACCTCGACATGCAGCTTTACATTTTCCGCCTTGCCATTCATTCCGTTTTTCACTTCGCCGCTGAAGCCGCATTTTCCATCTTCGGCCGCGGACGGACTGAGGGAGAGCACGGTCACGGCGCCGCCATTGGCGGTTCCCTCTTTGGCCGCATCAGCGCCCGCCGGTTCGGGAGGCGGCTCTTTGACCACCATCACCGAGCTGGCGGAAAAACGGAATTCGGGCGGGACGTCGTCCATTGAGCTGACGAAAAGCCGTTTGCCTTTGGCGTCGGTGTAACGGTACATCTTGTACGCCTCGGCCGAAGCTTCCGCACAGAGCCAGAGGGATCCCGCCGCGCAGAGAATCATCAGGAAGGGCTTTTTAAACACGGGGTTTATTCTACCCCACCAGCGGGGGCGGATTCAAAACAGGATAACCGGCCCGCCGACGGACGCCGCCCGTCAACGGCGATAGCGGAGGTCTGGCTGGCGCGCCGCCTGGGTTTCGTCCAGGCGTTTCACCTTGACCGCCACCGGCGCGGCGGCAAGCGATTCGGGATCGGTCTTCGCCACCTCGGCGATTTCCTTCATGGCGGCAATGAAAGCGTCCATCGTCTCCATGCTTTCGGTCTCGGTCGGCTCTATCATCATCGCCCCTTTCACGATCAGCGGGAAGTAGATCGTGGGAGGATGGAAGCCGCGGTCGATCAGCCCCTTGGCGATATCGAGCGTGCTGACGTGGTGTTCCTGCTGGAATTTGTCCGATAGGACGCACTCATGCATGCAGGTGCCGTTGTACGGCACATGGTAAACGCCCCTCAGCTTCGCCAGGATATAGTTGGCGTTGAGCACCGCCGTTTCGGACGCTTCTTTCAGCCCCGCGCCGCCCATCGTCAACAGGTAGGCGTAGGCGCGCAGATACACGCCGAAGTTGCCCCAGAACGCGTTGAGCGCCCCGATGCTCTTCGGGCGGTTGAAGTCCAGGCTGTAAACGCCGTCCCGCCGCGTCACGCGCGGCACGGGCATGTACGGCTCAAGGAATTTTTTCGCCAGCACCGGCCCGCTGCCGGGGCCGCCGCCGCCGTGCGGGGTGCTGAAGGTTTTGTGCAGGTTCATGTGGCACACGTCGATCCCCATGTCACCGAAGCGGGCCTTGCCCATCACGGCGTTGAGGTTCGCGCCGTCGCCGTAGACCAGCCCCCCCTTGGCATGCACGATGCCGCAGACCTTCTTGATGTTCTTTTCAAACATCCCCAGCGTGTTGGGGTTGGTCAGCATCAGCGCGGCGGTATCGTCATCCATCTCCTTTTCCAGCAGCGCGAGGTCGATCAGCCCGTCCGGCCCGCTGGGGAGCGTGATAGCGGCGTAATCGCACAGCGTGGCGGTGGCGGGATTGGTGCCGTGCCCCGAATCGGGGATGATCACCTTTTTGCGGGGGTTCCCTTTTTCGGTGTGATACGCGCGGATAAGCAGCAGGCCCGCGAATTCCCCTTGCGCTCCGGCGGCCGGTTGCAGCGAGGCGGCATCCATGCCGACGACTTCGCACAGCATCTTTTCCAGATCGTACATCACCCGCAGCGCCCCCTGCGCGGTGGAAAAATCCTGCAGCGGGTGCAGGCCGGCGAAGCCTTCCAGCCGGGCGGCGGCCTCGTTCACCTTCGGGTTGTATTTCATGGTGCAGGAGCCGAGCGGATAAAAATTGCTGTCCACCCCGTAATTCCACTGCGAGAGGCGGGTGAAATGGCGCACCGCTTCCGGTTCGCTCACCTCGGCCAGCCCCTCCACCGGGCCGCGCAACATGGAGGATGGCGCGATGGTGGCGGGATCGATCTCGGGAAACTCGCTTTTCGGAACGTCGCACCCCGCGCGCCCCTTGCGGCCATGCTCGAAGATCAGCGGTTCGTTGAAGACCAGCCCGCGCGCGCCCGGTTGTTGCGCCATCTTATGCTCCCACCGCTTCAATAAGCCTGTCCATATCCCGCTTGGTCGTCAGCTCGGTAACGGCCAGCAGCATTTTATTCGTCATGTCCGGATAGTCGCGCGAAACGTCGTAGCCGCCGATGATCCCCTGTTCGGCCAGCCGCCGGTTCACTTCCGCGGCGGGCCGGTTGAGTTCCACCACCATCTCGTTGAAGAACGGATGCCCGTGGACGGGGCGCATGCGGTGGCGCAGTTCGGCGGCGGCGTAAAAACAGTTTTTCGCCATGGCGGCAAACCCCTGCCGTCCCATCAACGTGAGGTAAATGGCGGCGGTCAGCGCGCAAAGCGCCTGGTTGCTGCAAATATTTGAGGTCGCCTTCTCGCGGCGGATGTGCTGCTCGCGCGCCGACAGGGTGAGCACGAATCCGGGCCGGCCATCCTTGTCCACCGTGCGGCCGCACAGGCGGCCCGGCATCTGGCGCAGGTGCTTTTCGCGCGTGGCGAACATTCCCACGTACGGCCCGCCGAACGACATCGGTATGCCGAGCGACTGCCCCTCCCCCACCACGATATCGGCCCCGAAATCGCCCGGCGGCGCGAGAAAGCCGAGCGAGGCGGCCTCGGCCACCGCCACGATGAAGAGAACGTTCTTCGCGCGGCAAAGCTCGCCGATGGCGCGGAGGTCTTCCACATTGCCGAAAAAGTTGGGCGACTGCACCACCACGGCGGCGGTATCACCGGTGATAAGTTGTTCGAGGGATGCGGCTTCGCTCCGGCCCGCAACATGGTCGGCGGACTCCTTAAGGACGATCCCCCGGTTTTCCGTATAGCTGCGCGCCACCTGCCGCCAGCGGGGGTGGACGCAATTGGAAATGACGATTTCCCCTTTGCGCGCGGTGCGGCAGGCCATCAGCGCCGCTTCGGCCAGCGCGGAGGCGCCGTCGTACATCGAGGCGTTCGCCACTTCCATGTTGAACAGGGCGCAGACGTAACTCTGCCATTCGTATATCGCCTGCAAGGTTCCCTGGCTGATTTCGGGCTGGTACGGGGTGTACGATGTGTAGAACTCGCTGCGGCTGATGAGCTGATCCACCGCCGACGGAATAAAGTGATTGTACGCGCCGGCCCCCAGAAATGTGGGGGACGAGGTGGCGGGCCGGTTTTGCCGCGCGAGATCCTTCAGGTGCGCCAGCAGCGGCTGCTCGGCCATCGGCGCGGGCAGGTTCAGGTTCCCTTTGAAACGGGTATCCGCGGGGATCGCCGCGAAGAGGTCGTCCACGGCGGCCACGCCGGCGGCGGCGAGCATGGCGCTTTTTTCGTCGGACGTCAGCGGGATGTATCTCATGCGCCCGGAACTTACTTCAGCGACTTGATGTAATCGGCGTATTGGTCGGCCGAAAGGAGTTCGCCGAGTTCCTTCTTGTTGCTCACGGCGATCTTCACCATCCAGCCGGCGTCATAGCAGGACGAGTTCACCAATTCGGGTTCGCCCTCAAGGTCGCCGTTCACTTCCAGCACTTCGCCGCTCACCGGGCAGTAGAGGTCGGAAACGGATTTCACCGATTCCACCACGCCAAACGGCTCGCCGGCCTTTATGACGGTTCCCTCTTCGGGAAGCTCCACGAAAACCACATCGCCCAGTTCGCTCTGGGCGTAATCCGTAATGCCGATGGTCACCACGCCTTCCTCTTCAAGGGCCCACTCATGATCTTTCGTGTAATGAAGACCGTCAGGATATTCCATCGCCACTCCTTACTTAAACACGCCGGAATTAATAAACGGAAGCTTGCAGACCCGCGCGGAAACCTGCTTGCCGCGGATATCCACCGCAATGGCTCCGCCGGGCGAAACTCCCTTATCAGCCGCAATATATCCGATTCCAATCGGCTTTTGCAAAGACGGGGAAAACGTGCCGCTGGTGACCGTCCCCGCGGGGACGCCGTCAACCAACAGCGAAAAACCCTGACGGGGAATGTTCTTCCCCTCCAGCGTGAAAGCAATCTTCTTGCGCGCCGGGATAAGCCCCTCCAGCGCCCCCTTGCCGATGAATTCGTGATCCATCTTCACCACCCAACGCAGCCCCGCCGTCAGCGGGTCGATGTCCGCGTCCAGCTCGTGCCCGTAGAGCGAATAACCCGCCTCTATCCGCAGCAGGTCGCGCACGGCCAGCCCACACGGGGCGATGCCGTCATCTTTACCGGCGGTCATCAGCGCGTCCCACAGCGCCGCCGTTTTTCCGGCGGGCGCCATCAGCTCCACGCCGTCTTCGCCGGTATAGCCGGTGCGGGAGACGAGCACCTCGGCCCCCTCGAACGAGGCGAGGGCGAAATGGTAATACTTGAGTTCTTGGGGAAATGCGATCACCGCCGCGGCTATCGCCACGGCTTTCGGCCCTTGCAGCGCCAGCAGCCCGAAATCGGCCGAGCGGTTTTGCACCGTCACCCGAGAGCCGTCCGTGTGTGACGCCATCCATGCATAATCCTTGTCGCTGTTCCCCGCGTTGACGATTAACAGCCAGCTTTGCGGCCCCAGGCGGTAGACCAAAAGATCGTCGAGGGCGTTTCCCTTTTCGTCGCACATGACGGAGTAAAGAACCTGCCCTGCCGCCATGCCGGCGACGTTGTTCGTCTGGATACTATTGATGAACGCCGTGGAATCGGGACCGCTGATAAACACTTCGCCCATGTGGCACACATCGAACAGGCCGGCGCGGTGGCGCACCGCCTCGTGCTCCGCCAGCACACCGGCGTACTGCACCGGCATATCCCAGCCGCCGAACGGAACTATCCGCGCGCCCAGCGCCACGTGCCGGTCATACAACACCGTCCGCTTCATTATTCCCCCATCACCTTTACGATAACCTTTTTTTTGCGCTGACCGTCAAACTCGGCGTAAAAAACCCGCTGCCACGGCCCGAAATCAAGCCGCCCGTCCGTCACCGGCACGATCACCTGATGATGCACCAGCAGCGATTTCAGGTGGGCGTCGCCGTTGGTTTCGCCGGTGCGGTGGTGCAGATAATCGATGTTGAAAGGGGCCAGCTTTTCCAGCCAGGCGTCCATGTCCTGTATCAAGCCGTCCTCCGCGTCGTTTACGTACACCCCGGCGGTGATGTGCATGGCCGATACCAGGATCATCCCCTCTTTGATGCCGCTTTTTTTCAGCACGGCTTCCACCTTATCGGTGATGTCGATATACTCGCGCTTCCGGCTGGTATTGAAGAAGAAGTATTCGGTGGCGGCTTTCATCGTTCGGCCCTTTGCGTCGCGCGCGTACTTATTATCCGTTTACGGCTGTTAAAGTGCAGAATATTACTCCCAAAATCCCGCGCTGGCAACGATAATTATCGCCGCCCGGCGGCGGCTTTTCGCAGCTCGCGCACTGCATCGCGCCCAACCCAGCGGGGGGCCGCTTCGGGCGACGCGGCAAGTTCCTCCGCCAGCGCCAGCGCTTTTTTCCGCAACGCGGCGCTCCGCTTGCCGATTTGGCGCAGCGCCCAGTTCACCGCCTTCTTCACAAAATTCCGCCCGTCATCCGCCCCTTCCCGTATCATCGGCAAAAATTCCAGAAAGCGCGCGTCGTCCGCCCGCTTGTCATGCACCGCCAATACCGCCATCAGCACAAACCCGGCGCGTTTGACGTATTCGCGCCGGTCGCGGCGCCACGCGCGGGCTTTATCGTACGCGTAAGGGGTTTTGTCAAAAAGGTTGCCGCAGACCTGATCGCAAACATCCCACGAATAAAAGGTTTTCACCCAGCGGTCCATCTGTGCGCGGGTTACTTTTTCCGGCTCGTCCACCAATGCGGCCAATATCCGCGCGTCGTGGATGCCGCTGGCCCACAGCTTTTGCGCCAGCGCGTGATCTTTGCCGCACTCTTTTGCCATGGCCCGCAGGAGGGGCATGCTCACCCCCAGCCCGTTTTTGGGAACGATGCCGTACCGCGCCATCCCCGCGAGGTTTTGCGGCTTTGCGATAGCGCGCAACTTTTTTATGATCTCATCGGCGCGATGCGCGGCGGTCACGGCTTCCCCATTTTTTTTTGCAGCTTCCGGGCGCGGGCCGCCAGCGAGGGGATGCCGCTGCCGGCCGCGGCCCGAATCAGCGCGGATACTTCATCCCGCATTCCCGGCTCGGCCTTGGCGAAATCGGCCAGGGCCTGTAATGACATCACCCGCACAATGCGGCTATCGTCATCGGCAAACCACTCCTTGAGGATGGCGGCGGCCCGCTTCTTCTCGGCGGAGGTGGTCTTTACATACGCCAGCATCTGGGCCAAATGCCACCGCACCTCCTGCTGTTGAGCTTTGGACAATGCGGCAAAAAGCCGCTTTTTGAGGGGGGCCAGCAGCGCGCGGTTTTTCTTCGCCGCTTTCTCGCAGGCATCCGCCGCGCGGGCGCGAAGCACCGGGTCATCCCCAAATATCGCTTCAAACAGCGAGGCGAAACGGGCGGGGTTGTCCGCCACCTCACGCGCCGCCTCGTTCGCGCGCCCGATGGAGCGCAGATCGCCCCCTTTCAGTTTTTTTAAAATCTTCCCCGCGTCGCCCCGTTTTGCCATCAGTTTAATTTTACCCTCCTGTGTGCGCCGCCGCTATAGTTGCGGCCCTTCCCGGGGTGAATATATAGTGAGCAACTGCGCCGACCTCTTCCCCCGCTCCCCCTTGCGGTAGGGTTTTTGACCGATGCGGGACGGATTTCTCCCGGTTGTCTTTCCCCCGGTGGGACGGACAATCCTCTCCGTCATCGGCCCGAAGGGCCGACCATTTTTCCCCTTATGCCTTGCGCCTCTGGCGCAAGCACGGACAATCCTGTCCGTGCCACTCAGATCATCCGCGCCACCCGGAAATTGGCGCGTTTTCAATAACTATTCAAATAATTTTCTCCTGCGATGATCCACCGATAGGTTTCCGGTGTGTCGGCCAACCCTCTTTTAACAGGGTTGTTTTGAATGTATCGGTATTTCTCGCGCCATTCATCTTCGTCGCGGATAATACGGTCAAACCATTCTTCCTGCCATATGCTTTGACCGCCCCCTCGCATTTTATTTATATTTCGGGCCGATACTCCCTTGAGGGGTTTCATGATCTCCCCCAGCGAAAAGTAGACCCCTTCAGCCTTTTCCATCGGGTAAAAAAGCAGATGAGCGTGGTCAGACATTACCACTCCGATGGATAAGCCATATTTTCTTTGATGCCCAAATGCGATGCATGAAACTACGATGTCCTTCCATTCATCGGTCAAATCAATTTGGTTTGTTCTGAAGGTGACAAAATACGAGGTGTTTCCCATCTGCCAATGAGGCAAGCTTCGGCGTGTTATCAAAAGGTCTTTGGCGGTTACTATTTCTTTGGGCACATCAAAAATTCTAGCACGGGGGCTGTTCTTCCCGGTGGAGTGGATTTCTCCGGTTGTCTTTCCCCCGGTGGAACGGACAATCCTGTCCGTCATCGGCCCGAAGGGCCGACCATTTTTTCCCTTATGCCTTGCGCCTCTGGCGCAAGCACGGACAGGATTGTCCGTGCCACCCAGGTCGTCCCCATAAAATCGGCTTGAGGAATTTTTTTAAGTGGCGCTGTATTGCCTTCAGATAGAAGGGGCGCGCGTGAAGCAGTCGGCGGAGGGATTTTTGCCGAAGAGGCGGTAGCCGCCAAATTCTTCCGGGGCATCGGGCGTGTGGTGGATGATGACGCGGCCGGCCGGTTTCAACAGGCCGCCGGCGGCGGAAAAAACATCCTCCCGTTTCACGGCGCGGGAGGTGACCACATCGGCGATGGCGGCGTATGCCGGGTCTTGTGATATTTTTTCGCTCCGTTCATTCAGTACGCGCACGTTCTTCAATCCCAGCAGCGAGGCGGCGTGTTGCAGGAAGATCGACTTCTTCCTGTCCGATTCCACCAGCGTGAAGCGGTGTTGCAGATAGCGAATGGCGAGCGGGATGGCGGGAAGTCCTCCGCCGCTGCCGATGTCGAAAATTTCCAGCGCATTCCCCGGCGGAAAAAACTCCGCCATTGCAAGCGACGGCTCGATGAGCACCGCCTGCGCCTTGTCCCGCGCGACGGAGGTGAGGTTCACCTTTTTATTCCAGCGGTAGAGTTCTTCCAGATACCGCCCCACCAGTTTCTCATCAGCCGCCACCGTGCCCCCTTGTTTTGAGATGGATCATCAAAATAGAGAGCGCCGCCGGGGTCATGCCGGCGATACGCGATGCCTGCCCGAACGTGAGCGGCTTCACCCTGTCCAGCTTCTGTTGCAGTTCCACCGAGAGGCCGGAGATGCCGATGTAATCCATCTTTTCCTCCAGCGGGATGTTCTCTATCTTGCCGAGCTGCTCTATCCAGCGGTTTTGCCGCGCGATATACCCCTCGTATTTTATTTCCGTTTCTGCCCGCTCGATGTCGGTATCGTCGAACGCCGCGAGGTCGCCAAAAACGGAATCGCGCTTCAGTGTAACATCTGGGCGTTTCATGTATTGCGCGATACCGATGGACATATCCACCGGCGGCAGTCCGCTGTTCTGCAACAACATCAGATTTTCCGGCGTGGGGTTGAGAAACGCCCCCCGCAGCCGTTTCACCAGCGATTGAATCCGCCCCTGCCTATCCAGGTATTCCTGATAGCGCTCTTCGCCCAGCAGGCCGATGCGGCGGCCCAGATCGCACAGCCGCTGGTCGGCGTTATCCTGCCGCATCACCAGCCGGTGCTCGGCGCGGCTGGTGAACATGCGGTACGGCTCTTCGGTGCCGAGCGTGGTGAGGTCGTCCACCATCACGCCGATGTAGCTGTTGGCGCGCGGCAGGATGACCGGCTCTTCCCCGCGTAGCTTGCGGGCGGCGTTGATGCCGGCCAAGATGCCCTGTCCCGCCGCCTCTTCGTAACCGCTGGTGCCGTTGATCTGTCCGGCGCAGTAAAGGCCGCCTAGCGCTTTCGATTCCAGCGTGGGGTACGTCTGCGTGGGCGGCACGAAATCGTATTCCACCGCGTATCCGTGGCGGATAACCTTTACCTCTTCGAGGCCGGGGATGGAGCGGAGGAATGCGTCCTGAATGTCTTCGGGCAGGGAGGTGGAAATGCCGTTGGGGTAGATTTCCGGATTGTGGCGCGAGACCGGCTCAAGGAAGATGTGGTGCGAAAGCCGTTCGGGAAACCGTACAACCTTGTCCTCGATGCTGGGGCAGTAACGCGGCCCCACACCCTGTATCACGCCGGTGAAAAGCGGCGAGCGGTCGAACCCCGTGCGGATGATCTCAGGTGTGCGCGCGGTGGTGTGGGTAATGTGGCAGGGAAGCTGCTCCCCCTCGATTTTCTTTGTGAAGAAAGACATGGGCGGGGGAGGGATGTCCCCCGGCTGCGCCTGCGGCACACCCCAGTTGATGGAATCTTTGTGCAGCCGCGCGGGGGTGCCGGTTTTCAGGCGGCCAAGCTGAAGGCCAAAACTTTCCAACGAACCGGAGAGATGGGCCGACGGCCCCTCGCCGATGCGCCCTCCCGGCGTTTGCGAAAGGCCGGTGTGCAACAGGCCGTTGAGGAACGTGCCGGTGCAGAGGATCACCGCCTTTGCCAAAAGTTCTTCGCCGGTGAGAAGCGCGACGCCGCGCACCGCGCCGTTTTCGCCCAAAACATCTTTCACCGATCCCTCGATGATGGAGAGGTTCGGCGTGGCGGCCAACTCTTCCCGCATCGCCGCTTCGTATTCGATGGTATCGGCCTGCGCGCGGCAGGCCCGCACGGCGGCCCCTTTGGCGGCGTTCAACGTGCGGAATTGCAGCCCGGCGCGGTCGGTCACGCGCGCCATCAGGCCGCCGAGCGCGTCGATCTCGCGCACGATCTGGCTTTTGCCGGGGCCGCCGATAGCGGGGTTGCAGCTCATCCGGGCGATGCTGTTTTTATCGGTAACGACCATCGCGGTGGCGCAGCCGAGGCGCGCCGCGGCGTGCGCCGCTTCGCATCCCGCGTGGCCGCCGCCGACCACAATGACATCGAACCGCTTCACTTGCCCACGCAAAATTCATCAAAGATGGCGGAGAGCACCTCTTCGGTGTACGACTCGCCGGTGAAGCGTTTTATCTCCTCCAACGCGTCCCACACGCTGGCGGCGGCCAGCTCGCGCCCGAGCGCGACTTCATCGGCGGCGCGGCGCAAATCTTCGGCGATGCGGCAGAAAATCTCGCGGTGGCGCAGCCGCGTCACCACCGGCTCTTCGCTGTTGAGATCGTGCGCGTCATGCGCGAACGCCGCTATTTTTTTCAGGAGCTGGTCGAGGCCGCGCATCTCTTTCACGGAGATATGCACCGGCGAAACCGCCGCGTCGGGCCACGCGATCTGTTGCGGCATATCGCTTTTGTTTATCACCGCCAGATGGAGCCGCGCTTTTTTGAGAACCTCCAGCACCTTCGTATCGCTTTCTTCCCATGCACGCGCCCCGTCGAAGAGGCCGATCACCGCGTCGGCCGTTTCAGCGGCTTTCAACGCGCGGCGGATCCCTTCGGCCTCCACCGCGTCCGGCGCGGGGTTCAGCCCCGCCGTGTCTATCAGCTCCACTTTCAGCCCGGCAAGCTCCCCCTCCGCGCGGATGAGGTCGCGCGTGGTGCCGGGTACGCCGGAAACAATGGCCCGCTCCTCTTCCAGCAGCGCGTTGAGCAGCGACGATTTACCGGCGTTCGGCTTGCCGATGATGGCAAGCGAAAGACCGTGTTTCAAAAATCTGCCGCCGTCATAACTTTTAATCAACACATCCAAACGGCGCGCCGCCTCGCTCAGCGTCCGCCGCAATTCATCGTCGGTTGCGGTGACGAACTCTTCATCGGGAAAATCGATGGAGGCTTCCAAATGCGAGAGCGTCCATACCAGCTTTTGGCGCACCGCCTCGATGCGCTGGGAAAGCCCCCCCTCCATCAGCCCGAAGGCGGCGCGCGCCGCCCCCTCGCTCCGGGCTTTGATGAGGTCTATCACCCCTTCCGCCTGGCTGAGATCGATGCGCCCGCTCAAAAACGCCCGCTTGGTGAATTCCCCCGGCTCGGCCATCCGCGCACCGGCCCCCAGCAACATATTGAGCGCGCGGCGCAGCACGGCGGGGGAGCCGTGGCAACTAATCTCCACCATATCCTGCCGCGTGTAGCTGCGCGGGGATTGCATATAGACCACGCAGACCTCGTCCACCGGCCCCGTGGCGCCGCGCAGGGTGCCGAAATAAAGCCGGTGCGATTCGAGCGGGCCGCCGGGCTTCCCCCCCTTGCGGCAAAAAAGCGGGGCGGCGATGCGATGCGCATCGAGACCCGAAACCCGGATCACCCCAAGCCCCCCCTCGCCGACGGGGGTGGCAATGGCGGCAATGGTATCGTCGAGATTCATACGGTTAATTTAGATGCGTGACGGAGCTTTGGCAAGGGAAAGGGGAGGAAAGGGACAATAGCGGCGGGAAAATAAAAAAGGGGGCGGAAATCCGCCCCCCTTTTAAAAGACAGATTACTTGTGGGCCGGAGCTGCCGCCGGAGCCGGTGCTGCCGCGGGGGCCGGAGCCGCTTCAGGAGCCGCCGCCGGGGCCGCGTCCGGGGCCGGAGCTGCTTCCGGGGCCGCTTCAGGAGCCGGAGCCGCCACCGGGGCCGGTGCTTCTTCCTTCTTTTCGCAAGCCGGGAGAACCGCAAGTGCGCCCGCGAATAATACTGCTGCCGCCACAAGGCCAAACTTCTTAAACATGTCTCTTTTTCCTCAAAAAATTGTTGCGCCCGGTCGCGTTTGCCGGCACACCGCATGCCGACGGACCGTTAAACCACACGCCCATATAAGCGAGGAACTCTAGCATATAACGTAAATAGCGGCAACAAATATGGTGAAAATGGCATTTTCAATAAATAGCCGATTTTTCGGTGGTGTACAATAAACGCATGAATGCCGCCGGTAAGCAAAAATGAAAATCGGTGTGATATCCGATACGCACGACAATGTGCCCAAGATCGAGGCCGCCGTCGCCCATTTCAACCACGCCGGGGTGGACGCCGTTTTGCATTGCGGCGACTTCGTGGCCCCGTTCGCGCTGCTGCCGTTCAAAAAATTGCTGCCGAAGCTATACCTCGTATACGGCAACAACGACGGCGAAAAAAAGGGACTGCGGACGTTGGCCGCGGAGCACGGCTGGACGCTTGGCCCCATGCCGATGGAGGTGGCGCTTGGCGGAAGAAAAATCGTGATGCTCCACGAACCGGACCGGCTGGAGGATCTGCGGCGGGCCGCCCGGCACGATCTTATCGTTTACGGCCACACGCACAAACCACGCGCGTCGCACGACGGCGGACGGCTGGCGCTCAACCCCGGCGAAGGGGGCGGCTGGCTCAGCGGCAGGGCAACCTTGGCGGTGGTGGATCTTGAAAACATGGCGGTGACGTTCCACGAAATCGGCACGCCCGGCGAAATGCCGACGGCGCTCTGAACTAAACCGCCGGTTTTTGCGGCGGCGGCGTTTTGGGCTATGATACCCGGCGATACGTGGGAGCGTGCAAAACCATACATCAGACAAGGAGAATGACGTGTTAAAGAGAACCTTTTTCGGATTTTGCGTTTTGGCGCTGGCATGGGTTCCGGGCGCACAAGCAATGGCCTTGGAAATCGGCGTCGGAACGGCCAACCGCGCTCCCGCCGGCACCGTGCAATATATGACCGGCGGAACCAATGCCGATCTTAAGAACGACCTGAATCTGGGCGACCACAGCGACCTCGTGGGACGGCTGAAACTGAAGCATCCCATCCCGGTCATTCCCAATATCTACATCCATTACCTGCCAATGAGTTTCACGGGGGACAAGACCAACACAACCTCGATCATCTACGGCGGCCAAACGTTTCAAGCTAACACCGCCCTGCATACCGATCTGACGCTGAATTCCATCGACCTCGGACTTTTTTACGACATCCCGTTCATCAGCACGGCCACCGGCGGCATTGTGGTGCCGGAAATCGGCCTTAACGTCCGCATGTTGTCGTTCAGCGGAAAACTGACCGGCACCACCGCCGCGGGAACCAGAACCGAGGAGAAAACCGCCTCGATCCCGGTGCCGATGCTCTACCTGGGGCTGGGAATACATCCCATCGAGTTCATATCGCTCAATGCGGAGATCAAGACCTTAAGCGCCGGCGGCAACAGCATCACCGATTGGGGCGTGGAAGCGGCAATCCATCCGTTGTCCGTACTCTATATTGCGGTGGGCTACATTTCACAGAGCATCAAAATCGACACCGACAACATTAAGACCGACATCAGTTTCAAGGGGCCGTACGCGGCTGTCGGCGTGTCGTTCTAGGCATCCCGCCGAATCACGGGCGCTCCCGCGAAGGGGCGCCCGTTTCTATTTTCCTAAAAGGGCGAAAAGTTTTCCCGGCAGTTGCCGCACCGTTCCCCGCAATTCCATCTCCAACAAAATGCCGAGCACCACGCCGCTCGGCATGCCGCTCCCTTCCACCAGGTGATCCACATGCCGTTCGCCGTTTTTGAGAAGCGCCACGATCCGCTCCGCATCCGGGGAAAGCGGCGCGCGCGCCCCGTCCGCGCCGGGGGCGGCAAGTGCCGCCCGCACCTCCGGGGAGAACTCGTTCACCACATCGTCGGGCGAGATGACCAGCTTGGCCCCTTTCTGGAGCAGGCGGTTGCACCCTATCGATTTGGGGGAATCAATGCGCCCCGGCACGGCGAAGACCTCGCGCCCTTCGTCCAGCGCGCCGTAGGCGGTGCCCATGGTGCCGCTTTTTTCGCCCGCCTCTATCACCAGCACACCCAGGGAAAGGCCGCTGATGACCCGGTTGCGTATGGGAAAATTCCGCTTGTCCGGCTCGGCGCCGAAAGGGAACTGTGAAATCACCGCTCCCGATTTCGCAATCTGTTTGAAGATATCCCTGTTTTCCGGCGGATAGCATCTGTCCAGCCCGCTGCCGAGCACGGCGATGGTGCGGCCGCCCGCCGCGAGCGCGGCGCGGTGGGCCATCGTGTCGATGCCGCGCGCCATGCCGCTGACGATGGTCAGCCCGCGCCTTGCCAGCACGGCGGTGAAATTTTCGGCGGCGATCCGGCCGTAGGGCGAAGGGCCGCGCGTGCCGATCACCGCGATGGCGAGCGCGTCTTCGCGGCGGATTTCCCCGGCGATGTAGAGCACCGGCGGCGGGGTATGCGCCATTTTGAGATTGCCCGGATAGCCGCCGTCCAGGAGAGTGACGATGGCCACGCCCTCCTTTTCGGCGGTGGCCCGTTCGCGCGCGGCGGTTTTCGCGCCGTCGCACGCCACTATCTGGGCGGCCGCTTTGGGGCCGATGCCGGGGGTTTCCTCCAGCGCCGCGGCCGGGGCCGCAAGCGCGTCCGCGGCGGAGCCGAAACGGTTCAGCAGATGATGGAAGTTGGCCGGCCCGATGTTGGAAAGCGCGTTGAGGGCGATGCGGGCATCGGCCTCGCTGATCTTCATGCGGCGGCGATGGCCTTGTGCGCCCGCGCCATTGCCGCGTCCATCGTATCGGCCAGCGGTCCGCCAAGCTGTTCGAAGGGGGAGAGGATTTCCTCGAGCGTCTTCAGTTCCTCCGGCGCGTCCGGCAGCGTTTCAGCGCCCCGTCCGTATTCCATCCGCATGTGTATCTCCACGCGGCGCAGCAGCTTGTAGGAGGCGATGATGCCGTCGATATCGCCGCCGAGCCAGCCCGCATCGCGCGCCATGAGGAGCGTCTCCAGCGTGTTGCACAGGCGCAGGGCGGGTACATCCTTCACGCGGGCGAGCTTGATTTTCTGCGCGAAAAATTCGATGTCGACGATGCCGCCGGGGCCGTACTTGATGGCGATTTTTTTCTTTTCCCGGATTTTTTCCCGTTCCATTTTTTTCTTCATCTTATCCATCAGCGCCGCGTCCGCCGCCGACAGGCCGGGGGCGTAGACAAAGCGGTCAAGGCTTGCCAGCACCTCGCCGCCGAACGCGATATCGCCCGCGATGGCGCGCGCGCCGGTGAGGGCCATCCGTTCCCAGAGCTGGCCCCGGGTGGCGTAATATTCCTGCGCGGCGGCCTTGGTGATAACCATGTTCCCTTTTTCCCCTTCGGGGCGGAGGCGGACGTCAACGCGGTAGGCCTGCCCGTACTGGGATATACCTCCGACGGCCGCCAGCAAGCGCCGCGCCAAGGTGGTGTGGTACGTCAGGCTCTCCATCGGCTTCGTCCCGTCGTCGCCGAAAAAGAACATGAGGTCGAGATCGGAACCGTAGGTGAGCGCGCGCCGCCCCATTTTCCCAAGCCCTATCACGGCCAACTTGCCGCCGAACGCACCTCCTTGCCGCCCCATCTGATCCTCGATGACATCGAGACAGCGCTGGACGAACATCGCGGCCAGCCGGGTGAGATCCCCCATCAGGCGTGCCTGATCGTGATGCGAGGCGAGGTAGGCGATGCCGATGCGCAGGCTTTCGGAATTGCGTTCCTTGCGCAGCCAATCCAGTTTTTTATCGTAGCTGTCCATCGCCGGGGGGATGGCGGCCAGCGGTTCGGGCCGCACCGGTTCGTACCCTTGGCTGAGGATTTCGATCATGTCGTGCTGTATCAAGGTGCTGTCGGCCAGGTTTTGGGCCAAGCCGAGGGTTTTGAGCAGTATCTCGATGGACGGGGGGAACTGCTCGAAAATTTCATAGTGCGCCTCGCGCCCCGGATGGGCCGAGAAGAATTTGTCGAGGTTCGCGATCGTGCGGTCTTTGAGCGGCAGGGCGGCGGTGGTTTTAATAAGCGCGGGGAGAATCCGCATGAATATCTTGCGGCTTTTGTTGGACGGATGGTTGAACGGCTCGCCATCGCGGATGTGGAGCAGCGCGTTAAGCACCGTGCGCGGATCCTTGAATTTCATCTCGGCCAGCTGGATCAGCGCGGTCTCCTCGTTGTCAATGTCGAGAAAAAGTTCGGTGGGAGCTTCGTCCGCCGCCGCCTCCTCCTTGAAGAAGCCGGTGAAGATGGCGTTCGCGTTGGCGGTGTGCCGCCCGTATTCCGCCATCAGTTGTTCCGGCCCGGCGAGATTCATTTTCAGCGCCAGCTCTTTCAGGCCGTCACCTTCGGGGAGTATCTGCACCTGGCGGCCGTAGGCGATCTGCATCCGGTTTTCCAGGTCGCGCAAAAACAGAAGCGCATCGGCCAATTTGGCGTAAGTGCCGTAACCCATCAGCCCCCGCTCGAAGATGCGGTGCAGCGCCTTGAGCGAGTTGGTCTCGGCGAACCACGGCATCTTGCCGCCGTATATAAGCTGGTGGGCCTGAATGACGAATTCGATTTCGCGTATGCCCCCTTTGCCCAGCTTCACATTATTGTGGTAGCGGTCCTTGCCGGTTTTCAGATGTTTGTCTATTTTTTCCTTCATCGCCTGGATGTCGCGCAAGGCGGAAAAATCCATCGACTTGCGGTATACGAACGGGCGGATCATGGCGTGGAACTCGTCGGCGAGGCTTTCGTTGCCGGCGACCACGCGGGCCTTGATCATCATTTGCCGTTCCCATGGCTGCCCCCACGATTCATAGTAAAATTCGGCCGCCGCCAGCGAACAGGTCAGCGGGCCGCGGCTCCCTTCGGGGCGGAGGTTCATATCCACGCGATAGACGTTCCCGTGCGGCCCGATGTCGTTGAGCAGATTGGTCATCCGCTGCGCCAGGCGCGTCCAATATTCGCGCAGGCTTATTTTTTGGCGCTCCATTCCGGTTTTTCCGGCGCCCCCTTCCGTCTCCCCCTCGTCATCATCATGGAAGTAGATCAGGTCGATGTCAGAGCTGAAGTTGAGCTCGCGCCCGCCCAGCTTTCCCATCCCGAGCACGATAAAACGCCCGAAAGAACCATCCGGATGCAGCGGACGGCCAAAGCGTTCGGTCATCTCGCTTTCCGCCACCGCCATCGCCCCCTCTATGGCCACGTCGGCAAGCCGCGAAAGGTCTTCTATCGTCTCCACCGTGTCGGCCCACTTCAGCAGATCGCGCCAGCCGATGCGGAGCAATTCGTGGTTCTTGAAGTGAATGAGCGCTTCCTTCGGGTCGGGGAACCGGGCGTGCATCTGCGCCAGTTCGTGGCGCATATCGCGCTTGAAACGGATGGAGTGCAGCACCCCCGGCTGGAGACACCAGAACAGCAACTCCGGGTCGCGCATCGCCATGTCGGTGAGCGCCTGGCTGCCGGAAAAGAGCGCGGCTATCCATGGGATGTTGCGCTTGGTGAAGTGGGTCAGCAGCCGCGGGTTGATCTCTTCCACCTTTTCGATGAAGCGGGAAAAATTGACCAGCGCCCGGTCCGGCGCGAATGAGGCCTGGGCGGCGCGTTCAATCCAACGCGGCGCGAGGCGGTGCAACTCCCGGTTGCGCGCGATGCGGGTGATAGTCTCCATCCGCACAGTTTTACCACATCCCATGCGGAGATTCTTTACCACGAATAACACGAAGGGCACGAAAGGGAATGGGGGAAAAATCAAAAAGGATAATTGTTTTATTTCTTCGCGCCATTCGTGGTTCATCCGGATGTCATCCTGAGCCGAAGGCGAAGTACCCCTTTCCGGAAAGAGATCCTTCGCTGCGCTCAGGATGACAACCGAAAGGGATTTTTCGTTATGCTCACCCTTGCATTTCCGCGGCGGGGTTTGTACGCGGCCGGCTCCATTGCATTTCGCCGCCGCATCTTCGCTCCGCCCCTCCCTCGCCCGCGGCTCAGGATGACACGGTTTTTTTTAACGCCTTGTTAATCTCGCCTACAGCGGGGGGGCGTTGGTCTGGTAGATGGGGCAGGAATCGAAATCGGCGGTGAACTCACATTCGGCGAAGAGCGGTTCCAGCCGGCCGCCTTCCCCCGCGATGTTTTGTGCCTTGAACCAGCAGAAGAAGGGAATCTCCGGCGGGGTCTCCAACCCATATTGCTCCGGCGTCGTCATGAACGGGCAGATAAGCCCGCTTTTTTTCAGAATGGCCAGGCCCGGATCAATCGGCATCGGCGGCTCCCGGAAAATTATTCCTTTATGAACCTCTCGAAAAGTTTCGGCGCTTCGTCGTAATACAGGCCGCCGTTCCTGCCGACGATACTTTCATCGTACGCCTCCGCCGGTCCGCCCTCGCCGATAGCGGGCCAGATGGCGAACGGCACCTCGCCGCGTGAATGCGTCATGATGGAAAGGGGGCAAGGATGGTCGGAAAGCACCATCGCCCGTCCGTTTAGTTTCTTTATGACCTCCAGCAGCGGGCCGACGATCTTTGCATCAAAGTCCTCTATCGCCTTGACCTTGTTCTCCAGCGAACCGGCGTGGCTTGATTCATCCGGCGCTTCAATGTGGATGTAGACGAGATCCTTTTCCTTCAGCGCGTCGATGGCGGCCTGCGCCTTTCCGGCGTAATTGGTATCAATGTAGCCGGTGGCGCCGGGGACATTGATTACATCCATCCCCGCCAGAACGCCGATACCCTTCATAAGATCGACGGCTGAGATCATGCTGCCGGTAAGCCCGCGGAAATCCTTGAGCTTCGGAATGGCGGGGGCTTTCCCCTGCCCCCAGAGCCAGATGGAGTTCGCCGCCGGTTTTTTCGCTTTTACGCGCTCTTTGTTGAGCGGGTGGTTCTTTAAAAAAATCTGCGCCTCGCCGGTGATGTGGCGCAGCTTTTCCGCCCCCGATCCCTGCGGCAGGTAATTTTTAATGTTCTGGCCGCTGATGTCGTGTGGCGGGGTGCATTTCACGTCCACCGACCCGTTATTCCAGACCATCAGGTGGCGGTAGCTCACGCCCGGATGGAAGCGCACGTCGGAATCGCCGCCGAAGAAAACGTCGAGATCGTGAACCATCTGCCCGGCGATATCGGTCTCAATGTGACCGGCCGTAGAATCGGCCATGATGACCCCTTCGGCGCTTGGTTCCAGCGTGACGAGATTGCAGCGGTACGCCACATCGCTGGAGCCGAGATTGATTCCCATGGCAGCGGCTTCCAACGAGGCGCGGCCGGTGTAGAATTTTTTCGGGTCGTACCCCAAAATTCCCATATTGGTCACATCGCTGCCGGGGTAATAGCCGTCCGGCGTGGTTTTTACCCAGCCGACGGTTCCCTCCTTCGCCATCCGATCCATATTCGGGGTGCGGGCCGCCTGCAACGGAGTCTTGCCCCCCAGCGCCTCTATCGGCTCGTCCGGCATGCCGTCGCCGAGCAGGATGATCCGTTTAATGCCCATGATGTTTATTCTCCGTCATCGAGGCGGATGATCATCGCCTTGTTCCGGGTGCTGCGCAATTTGTTAATCTTCTCCACGGCGATCCGCACGGCGCGTTCTTTCGCGCCATGGGTAAGGATCACCAGCGGCACCACGCCGCCGGAGCGCCCCTTCTGGATCACCGAATCGATGCTGATTCCATTATCCCCCAAAATCCCGGCCATGGTGGCCAAAACTCCCGGCTTATCCTCCACCGTGAAACGGAGATAATAGCCGCCGGTTACTTCGTCGACCGGCATCATCGGCAGCTTTTTGCGGGCGCGGTCCATAAAGCCGAACGGGCTTATCCGCCCGACGGCTCCCAAAATCATGTCGCGCGCTATATCCGCCATGTTGGCGATGACGGCGCTGGCGGTTGCGTTCCCCCCCGCGCCGGGACCGATCAGCATCAGCCGCCCCGCGTCGCTCACGTCGATCTCCACGGCGTTGGTTACGCCATTAACGGCGGCGATGGGCCTCGCGGCGGCGACCATGACGGGGTGTACCCGCACGTCGAGTTTTTTCCCTTCCATCCGCGCGATGGCCAAAAGCTTGATCACCCGGCCGAACTGCCGGGCGAACTCGAAATCCTCCGGCGCGAGCCGGGTAATGCCTTCAATGTGGACTTTTGAAAAATCGACCGGCGAACCGAAAGCGAGGCTCGCCAAAATTGCCACTTTGTGGGCGGCATCGGTTCCCTCCACGTCGAACGCGGGATCGGCTTCGGCGTAGCCCAGCTTTTGGGCCGCGGCCAGCGCGTCGGCGAAGTTGACGGTGCCGTCCTTCATGCTGGTGAGAATGTAGTTGCTGGTACCGTTGATGATGCCTTGGACGGAACGCACCGCGCCGCTGGCGACCGCCTCTTTGAGTGTGCGGATTACCGGCACGGCGCCGGCCACGGCCGCCTCGAAGCCGATCTCCACGCCGGCGGCGATGGCATCGGAAAAAATCCCTTCGCCCCGCTTTGCCAGCAGCAACTTGTTGGCGGTGACGACATGTTTTTTGTTGGCAATGGCTTTTTTAATGGCGCGGAACGCCTCTTTTTCCCCTCCCATCAGCTCCACAACCAGATCGACATCCGGCGACGAGACCACCTCGTCAACGGACGCAAACAGTTTTGGGTTGACGCCGGGGCGCTTCTTGCGCCGGTTTTTCACCGCGATTTTGCGTATCTCAAACCGCGCGCCACAGCGGGCGGCGATGGCATCGGCGTTTTCGCCCACCAGCCTCGCCACGGCCGAGCCGACCACGCCGCAGCCAAGCAGGCCGACGCCGATGGTTTTCATGAAAGGATTCCCTTAATGCCGCGGATCGCCTGCCGGGTGCGGTGTTCATTTTCCACCAACGCGAAACGGACATATTCATCCCCTTCGCGGCCGAAACCGATGCCGGGGGTAACGGCGACCTTCGCCTCTTTCAGCAGCAGCTTGCCGAATTCGAGGGAACCCATCGCGCGGAATTTTTCCGGTATCCTGGCCCAGACGAACATGGTCGCCTTCGGTTTTTCCACGTGCCAGCCGATCCGGTTAAGCCCGTCGCAGAGCACGTCGCGCCGCTCCTGATACATGGCGGCAATCTCCTTCGACGCCTCGTCCCCCTTGTTGAGGGCGATGATGCTGGCGATCTGGATCGGCTGGAACATGCCGTAGTCGAGGTACCCCTTGAGATAGGTGAGCGCCTGCACCATCTCCTTGTTCCCGCAGACGAAGCCGACGCGCCAACCGGGCATATTATAACTCTTGGAGAGCGTGAATATCTCCACCCCCACCTCTTTCGCGCCGGGTGTGGCGAGAAAGCTGGGGGCCTTGTAGCCGTCGAACACGATATCGGTGTAAGCGAGATCGTGGATGATCATCACCTCGTTTTCCTTGGCGAATTTCACCACCCGTTCGAAAAATTCCTGCTCCACCGTCGCGGTGGTCGGGTTATGCGGGAAGTTTATCACCAACGCCTTCGGCCGCGGCCAAGAGCGGTTGTATGCCTCCACGCAGCTTTCAAGGAAATCCTTGCCGCCGGTGAGCGGCACGCTGATGACATCGGCCCCCGCTATGACGATGGCGTAGGTGTGGATGGAGTACGTGGGGGTGGGCACCAGCACGTTGTCGCCGGGCCCGAAGCAGGCGAGCGCGAGGTGCGAAATCCCTTCCTTCGAGCCGATGGTCACCACCACTTCGCTGTCTTTGTTGAGATCGACGCCGTAGCGGCGCTTGTACCAATCGGTGACGGCGAGCCGCAGTTTGTTGATCCCCTTCGAGGCGGAGTAGCGGTGGTTATGCCCTTTGCGGGTCGCCTCGATCATTTTTTCGACGATGAAATCGGGGGTGGGCTGATCCGGATTGCCCATGCCGAAATCGATGATGTCTTCCCCGCGTTGGCGCGCCTCCATCTTGAGGCGCGTCACCTCCGCCAGTATGTAAGGGGGAAGCCGTTTTATCCGTGGAAAATTAAAATTCACAACGCACCAACCTTTTCCGCCATGTACGAACTCCTCACAAAAGGTCCGGCAAATACTTTTTCAATGCCGGCCGCCCGCGCCGCGCGGGCCATCCGTCCGTAAAACTCTTCTTCGTAATACCTTACCACCGGCGCATGGTTGCGCGAAGGGGCAAGATATTGTCCCAGCGTCAGTATCCGCACGCCGGCTTCTTTCAGCGGGGCGAAGGCGGCGATAAGCTCGGCCTCCGTCTCGCCCAAGCCAACCATGATACCCGATTTGGCGGTGAGGCCGCATCCCGCCGCGCGCCGCAACACGTTAAGCGACATCCCGAAATCGGCTTTTGGGCGGATGCGGGGATACAGCGGCGGAACCGTTTCAACATTGTGGTTCAAAACGTCCGGGCGCTCCGCCAGTACCATGTCCAGCGCGTTCCAGTTCCCTGCAAAGTCGGGAACCAACAGCTCGACCAGCACGCCGGGATTTTCGCGGCGCACGGCGCGCATGACCGCCACATAGTGCGCCGCTCCGCCATCCGGCAGGTCGTCGCGCGTGACGCTGGTGATCACCACATATCGAAGCCCCATCTCTTTCACCATGCGGGCCACGTTCTCCGGTTCGCGCGGGTCGGGCGGCGTGGCGTTTCCCTTATCCACCGCGCAGAACGCGCATGTGCGGGTGCAGGCGTTTCCCAAAATCAGGAATGTGGCGGTTTTCCGCGAAAAGCAGTCGCCGATGTTGGGGCATTTGGCGCTTTCGCAGACGGTGTGCAGGTTTTTCCCGCGCAGTTCCGCCTTCAGCGCGGCGGTTGCGCCGAACCCCAACTGCTTGCGCAGCCACGCCGGTTTTTTATTCAGCGCCGCGTTGCTCATTTCCCCGCCTCTATCATGTCCAGCAGCAGCGGCAGGCTTTCCTCCTGCCCTATCGGCATGAGGTGGACGCCGCGCGCGATCTTGCGCATGGCGTTCACAAATTCCGCCGCCGCCAACAGCCCCTCGCGCGCCTGATCGGCCGCGCCGGTGATGCGCGCCGCCACTTCGGCGGGAATGGGGGTGGTGAGCACCTTCTCGTTGAGGAACGTAATCATCTTCTCCCCTTTCAGCGGGGTAACGCCGATAAGGAACGCCGCATCCAGCCCTTTCACCGAAGCGAGGAATTTTTCCACCGACGGGATGTCGAAGAACGGCTGCGTCTGGAAAAACTTCGCGCCGGCGGCGATTTTCTTTTTCGTCTTGAGCAGTTCCAGATCGAACGGCTCGTAGAAGGGATTGATGACGCCGCCGGTGAAAAAGGGGCGCACGCTTTTAACCGGCTTGCCGTTCATCGCCACGCCGCGCGCGAGATCGTTGGCGGCCTTGATGAGTTGCACGCTGTCGAGGTCGTACACCGGCCGGGCGTCCGGATTGTCCCCCATCGTCGGGAAATCGCCGGTCATCACGCAGACGTTCTCGATACCGAATGCCATCGCGCCCAGCATATCGCTCTGCAAGGCCAGGCGGTTCCGGTCGCGGCAGGTTACCTGCAAGATCGGCTCGCAGCCGGCGTCTTTGATAAACTTGCTGAATACGAGCGCTGACATCCGCATCATGCCGCGCTGGTTGTCGGTAACGTTCACGCCGTCCACGCGGTTGGCCACTTTCTCGGCGATGCGCAGGAATTGCGATACGTCGGCCCCTTTGGGCGGCGGTATCTCGGCGGTGATGGAGAACCGGTTGAGGCTTTCTTGAAACTTCGACATGGTGCGGCTTATTTCCCGTGGCGGGCGGGCGGTTCGATCTTGTGCGGCATGTTCGCCTTGCTCCGTTCTTTGGGAGCGGTTATTTCCATCAGATCGTCGAGACGCCCTTGGCTTTTAAGGCGTTCGTATATCTCTATCCAAACGCATTTGTTGGTCTGGTCAACTTCACACATGCCGCGCACCGCGCCGCCGCACGGGCCGTTCAGCAGCCCCTTGGGGCAGCGGGTTTCCGGGCAAAGCCCCGCGGTTTCGTTCAGCACGCAGTCGCCGCAGGCGCTGCATTTTTCGTAAAAATTCATCTGGCGTTTCGAGTTGCCGATGAAGAGCGAATCACAGCCGCTGATAACCGGCTTGTCCAGCGAATCCCCCACCGCCTGGATTCCCGCCCCGCAGGCGAGCACAAGGATGGCGTCGCTTTTGCCTATTTCTTCTTTGTGCTGCCGCGCGATGCGCTGCACATCCAGCTCGTGGCAGGTGGTGTGCGGCACGGTGCCGCCAACAACGGCCACCCCTTCGGCGGCCAGCTTTTGGGTCATGTCGGCGATCTCCGCCTCTCCGCCGGTGCGGCAAAGCGTGGCGCAATCGCCGCAACCGAAAATGAAGAGGGATTTCGCGCCGCGCACTCCCTTCATGATTTCGGCAAACGGCTTTTGTTTGGTAATTATCACGAACGCATTATAGCGCAGAGCGCGGCGGAGAAACACTTTTTCCACGCGCAAAACGGGCAAAAATCAACACGTTGGGCGTTGGGAGGTGATTCCATGCGTAACCGCTTCGGGAAAATTGGCTGGCCACCAAGGATTCGAACCTCGATAGGCAGATCCAGAATCTGCTGTCCTACCATTAGACGAGTGGCCAATTTTTTTGGGACAATATCACTCGGAGAGCAGGTCATCCTTCCCTTCCGCCGCATCATCTTGATGGCGGTGGATAGAGTTCAGGATAAACTCTTCGGCGCTCATCATCGCGCCCTTCACGTCATGGAGCGAAAGGTGGGGATAACGCGTAATCACCAGCTCGGCCACTTCCTTCGCCAGGAATATCCGCAGCGTATCGTTGTCCTTTTTCCGCATATGCATGCTCTCCTCGAACATGGATTTATATCAAAAGCGGATGGTTAAATCAAGCGCGGCCGCGGCCAAGCCGCATTGCCCCGCTTTTTTCCCGCCGCCGCGTGGCGATTCCAAGCCGGGACGCCCGCCGGCCGGGGAAAAACTTTGCATTTGGCGCGCACAATGGGTATATAAGGGGGCCATGATCGACATACGCAAACCGGTTTTCCCGAAAGAACACGGCCTTTGGGCGTGGGTGTTCCTGCCGCTGACCGTTGGCGCCGGTTGCGCGGAGGGGGATCACTCCGTGATGGCCCCGTTACTGTTGTCGGT